>JBJMTR010000313.1:0-3457 GCA_045811565.1 Bradyrhizobium sp. | reverse complement strand
TTTCCGAAACCACGCATTAGAACGCGCGCGACATGCGCGCGTGAACCTGGCACCTCAACGACGAATGTTATGCTTTTCGAGCAGCGCCTTGTAACGCGCCTCGTCCTTCTTCTTGATGTAATCGAGAAGCGAACGGCGCGTCGATACGAGCTTCAAGAGACCGCGACGCGAATGGTTGTCCTTCACGTGGGTCTTGAAGTGCCCGGTGAGGTTATTGATGCGTTCCGACAGGATCGCGACCTGAACCTCGGGCGAGCCGGTGTCGCCCGCCTTGGTGGCATTCGTCTTGATGACTTCCGCTTTGCGTTCGGCGGTAATCGACATCGTCAAACTCTTTCATTGCTGCGAGCCGGACTGGCAGTCAGTCCGGTCAGGTTGAACACGCGCTTGGGGATGAGTTCGCCATTGCCAATTTCGGCGAGGGCCAGAAGCCGGCCTGCCACCGTGACATAGACTGTGCCGCTACAATTGGGCGCATCCCGTCCGCGCAACAAAACGGCCTGGCCCCTGTGGAGCCTTGCCGCATCAGCCCGTGTGACGGCCAGTGCCGGGATGTCGTCCAGCGCGGTCTCAACGGGCAAAAGCGCGTCGGCGAGGCTTCCCTCGCCAGACGCGGCTCTATTGCACAAAGCCTCCAACTGTTCCAGCGGAATCATGTCCGCTTCGCCAAACGGACCGACCAGGGTCCGCCGCAACGCGGAGATATGGCCGAAACAGCCTAGAATTCGGCCGATATCGCGGGCCAAAGCGCGAACATAGGTTCCCTTGCCGCATTCGGCCTCGAACACAGATGGGCCGCTATCGGTATGTTCCACCAAGGTTAATTCGTGGATCTCGACTGGCCGCGGCTGCAATTCGACGGTTTCGCCGTCCCGCGCCAAGTCATAGGCGCGCTCGCCCTGAACCTTGATCGCGGAATATTGCGGCGGAATCTGCTCGATCAGGCCGGTGAACTGCGGCAGCAGCGCCCGGATCGTGTCGGCCGCGGGCCGCAGTTCGCTGGTCCTGACGACGCGGCCTTCGGTGTCGTCGGTATCACGTTCCTCGCCCCAGGAGACGGTGAAGCGATAGCGCTTGCGGCCATCCATCACGAACGGAACCGTCTTGGTGGCCTCACCCAGTGCGATTGGCAAGCCTCCGGAAGCCAGCGGATCGAGCGTGCCGGCGTGGCCTGCGCGTTTCGCCTGGAACAGGCGCTTCAGGACGGCCACTGCGTGCGTCGATGTCATGCCGATCGGCTTGTCGAGCACGACCCAGCCATGGATGTCGCGCTTGTCGCGGCGCGGCTGATTGTTCGACTGCTTCTGCTTATGGCGGGGATCGTTGTTGCTGCGACGCGAATCATCGCTGCGGGACTCAGAAAAAATATTTTCTTCCGCGTCGCGCGATGCAGCATTTTGCTGGTCGATCGCGCGGTTTGCCGTGCTCACAGTCATCACTCGTCGTCCGAATCGGGTGCGAGGTCTCTTTGCACCGCAGGTGTTCGCAGTAATTTCTCTATTCGTTCCGCCTCATCGAATCGCTCGTCGACGCGAAAGCGGATATCAGGCGCAAATTTCAGGTTAACGCGGTGCGCGATCTCGCCGCGCAGGAATTTCTTGTTGCGATCGAGTGCTGCGATCACAGTCCCGGTGTCGCGTCCGCCGAGCGGCATGACGTAAATGGTTGCGAGCTTCAGGTCCGGCGACATGCGCACCTCTGGAACGGTGATGATGTGGCCTTCGAGATCGGGGTCGTGGACGCTACCCTGCGACAGAATGTCGGCAACGGCATGGCGCACGGTCTCGCCGACACGTAGCTGGCGTTGCGATCCGCCCGGAGCGGAACCTTTTTTCTGGTGGTGGCGGGGCATTGTCAAATCCCAATTGTCGTCATCACCCGCCTTGTGCGCAATTGCGCACTGGGGCGGGTGATCCAGTATTCCGCGTCCAAAATTATTTCGGTGACTACTGGATGCCCCGCTTTCGCGGGGCATAACGGTTTGATTCCAGAACCCACGCACTTCGTAAGGTTGGGACTTACAGAGAGCGCTGGATCGTCTCCACGCGATAACACTCGATGACATCGCCGACACGCATGTCGCCGTAATTCTCGAACGCCATGCCGCATTCCTGGCCGGACTGCACTTCCTTCACTTCATCCTTGAAGCGCTTCAGCGTCGACAGTTTGCCCTCATGCACGACGACGTTGTCTCTGATCAGGCGGACATTGGCGCCGCGTTCCACGGTGCCGTCGGTGACGCGGCAGCCGGCGACCTTGCCGACCTTGGAAATGTTGAACACCTCCAGGATCTGGGCATTGCCGAGCATGGTTTCGCGCAGCGTCGGCGCGAGCAGGCCGGACATCGCCTTTTTGATGTCGTCCACGAGATCGTAGATGATGTTGTAATAGCGGATCTCGATGCCATTGCGCTTGGCCGCTGCCGCCGCTTCCTTGTTGGCGCGGACGGAAAATCCGATGATCGCGGCGTTGAAACCTTCCGCCAGCGTGACGTCGGATTCCGAGATGCCGCCGACGCCCGCATGCAGGATGCGCGCCGCGACTTCGTCGGTGCCGAGCTTTTCCAGCGAACCCAGGATGGCTTCGAGCGAACCCTGCACGTCGGCCTTGACGACCAGCGGGAATTCCTTGCGCCCCGAGGTCTTGAGCTGCGACATCATCTGTTCGAGCGAACCGCGCATGCCGGAGATCGAGGCGGCGGCATTTTCGCGCTTCTGGTGGGCGCGATAGCTCGTGACCTGACGGGCACGGGCTTCGTTCTCGACCACGGCGAGGCGATCGCCAGCTTCCGGCGGACCGTTGAAGCCGAGCACTTCAACCGGAACCGAAGGTCCGGCCTCCTCAAGATTCTCGCCCTGATCCGAAATCAGTGCACGGACGCGACCCATCTCGGCGCCGGCCACGATGATGTCGCCAACGCGCAGCGAGCCGCGCTGCACCAGCACGGTCGCCACCGGGCCCCGGCCGCGATCGAGCTTGGCCTCGATTACCGTGCCCTCGGCCGGACGCTGCGAGTTGGTCTTGAGGTCGAGGATTTCGGCCTGCAGCGCGATCATCTCGAGCAGCTTGTCGAGATTGGTATTGTTCTTTGCGGATACCTCGACGTCGACGACGTCGCCGCCGAGCGATTCGACCTGCACCTCATGCTGCAGCAATTCGGTGCGCACGCGCTCCGGCCTCGCGTCGGGCTTGTCGATCTTGTTGATCGCCACGATCATCGGCACCTTCGCCGCCTTGGCGTGATTGATCGCCTCGACGGTCTGGGGCATCACGCCGTCATCGGCCGCGACCACCAGCACCACGATGTCGGTGACCTTGGCGCCACGCGCGCGCATCGCGGTGAAGGCAGCGTGGCCGGGAGTATCGATGAAGGTGATCTTCTTGCCGCTTTCCGGCGAGGACACCTGATAGGCGCCGATATGCTGGGTGATGCCGCCGGCTTCGCCGGAGACCACGT
>JBJMTR010000312.1:0-6029 GCA_045811565.1 Bradyrhizobium sp. | reverse complement strand
CATCAGCTCGTCTTCCAGCGAGACGTAAAAGCGCGACGACCCGGGATCGCCTTGTCGCCCGCCGCGGCCGCGCAGCTGGTTGTCGATGCGCCGCGACTCATGGCGCTCGGAGCCGATGATGTAGAGCCCGCCCGGTTTCGCGACCGTCTTCGCCGCCTTGCTGCTCTTGGCGGGTTCGACCTCAACGTTCTCTTCGGCCTTCAGCACGATCTCGCGGAAGCGCTCGATGTCAGCCTTGATCTGCTCGAGCTTGTTCGCCTTTTCGGCCTCGTCGGTAATGCTGGCGGTCTCCTGCTGGATCCGCATATCGAGCGAGCCGCCGAGCTTGATGTCGGTACCGCGTCCGGCCATGTTGGTCGCGATCGTGATCGCGCCAGGCACGCCGGCTTCGGCCACGATATAGGCCTCCTGCTCATGGAAGCGTGCGTTGAGGACCGCGAACAGCTTCGCAGGTTTTCCGGCGCGGGCCGCCGCATAAAGCTTTTCCAGGGCGGCCTCGCTGCCGAAATCGATCTGCTTGTAGCCGTGCTTCTTCAGGTACTCGGCCAGCACTTCGGATTTCTCGATCGAGGCGGTACCGACCAGCACGGGCTGCAGACGCTTGTTGGCACGCTCGATCTCGGCGAGGATCGCCGCATATTTTTCGATTTGGGTACGATAGACCTCGTCGTCCTCGTCGAGACGCGCCACCGGCAAATTGGTCGGGATCTCCACGACCTCGAGCTTGTAGATGTCGAACAATTCGTCGGCTTCGGTCGCGGCGGTGCCGGTCATGCCCGCGAGCTTTTCGTACATCCGGAAATAGTTCTGGAAGGTGATCGAGGCCAGCGTCTGGTTTTCCGGCTGGACCTGAACATGCTCCTTGGCTTCCAGCGCCTGGTGCAGGCCTTCGGAATAGCGCCGGCCCGGCATCATGCGCCCCGTGAATTCGTCGATGATCACGACTTCGCCGTCGCGGACGATGTAATCCTTGTCGCGCGTGAACAGCGTGTGCGCCCGCAGCGCCTGGTTGATGTGGTGCACGACCGAGACGTTCTCGACGTCGTAGAGCGAATCGCCCTTGAGCTGTCCGGCGTCGCGCAGCAGCGTTTCGATCTTCTCCATGCCGACTTCGGTCAGCGTCACCGTGCGCTGCTTCTCGTCGACGTCATAATCGGTCTTGTCCAGTTTCGGGAAGAAGGTGTCGATGGTGTTGTAAAATTCCGAGCGATCGTCGAGCGGCCCGGAGATGATCAACGGCGTACGGGCTTCGTCGATCAGGATCGAGTCCACTTCGTCGACGATCGCATAGTAGTGACCGCGCTGGACCATGTCTTCCAGGCGGTACTTCATGTTGTCGCGCAGATAGTCGAAACCGTATTCGTTGTTGGTGCCGTAGGTGATGTCGCAGGCATAGGCGGCCTTGCGCTCGGCATCGTCGAGGCCGTGGACGATCACGCCGGTGGTCATGCCGAGGAAAGAATAGATCTCGCCCATCCAGGCCGAGTCGCGGCGGGCGAGGTAATCGTTGACGGTAACGACGTGGACGCCCTTGCCGGCGAGCGCGTTGAGGTAAACCGCGAGCGTTGCAACCAGCGTCTTTCCTTCGCCGGTCTTCATCTCGGCGATGTCGCCCTCATGCAGCACCATGCCGCCGATCAGCTGAACGTCGAAATGCCGCTGGCGCAGCGTACGCTTGGCCGCCTCTCGGACGGTGGCGAAGGCCGGAACCAGGATGTCGTCGAGCGCCTTGCCCTCGGCGAGCTCTTTTCGGAATTCAGCGGTGCGGGCTTTCAGCGCGTCGTCCGACAGAGCGGCGACCTCGGGCTCGAGCGCGTTGATGGCGTTGACGCGGGATTGATATCCCTTCACCCGCCGGTCGTTGGCGGAGCCGAAAAATTTGCGGGCGAGCGCGCCGATCATGCCGAATTCCTGTTGTTAACGGTTCTGCGTCGCAGCCGTGACGTGGTCCACCGGATTGCCTATCAACTCACCGTGACGCGCTGCTGGAAAAGCCCCGACCCGGGGCTCCTCCGCCAATTCAGTGGAAATAGGCAATCCAAGGTTCAACGGCCAAAAACGTAGCAAAATAAACGCTATCGCCATTGATACGATCGGCCAGAGATATGGCCGGGTCCGGTGGTTGTCAACGTGGCGGAGACGTCAAGGAATTCATCATTTTGACAGACTTTTCGCGTTGCCAACCCAGCGCTATTGGGCGAGTGTCCGGCCGGCTGAGACGACCCCATCTTTGAGACAGTAAGGATTTTGCATGACCACCTCGTTCACGGAAACCAAAACCGGCCTACGCCTCGGCCTCGCCTCCCTGGCCGTGACGGGCTGCCTCGCCGCCGTTCTGGCCGCCGGCCTCCCGGTCCGCGCCCAGGACGCCAATCCTGTTCTCGCGAAGGTCAACGGTTCCGAAATCCGCCAGAGCGACGTTACGCTCGCCGAGGAAGAGCTGGGCCCGAGTCTGGCGCAGATGGACCCGGCGACCAAGAAGGACAACGTGCTGGCGTTTCTGATCGACATGAAGATCGTCGCCAAGGCCGCCGAGGACAAGAAGATCGAGAATACCGAGGATTTCAAGAAGCGGCTGGCGTTCACGCGCAGCCGGCTTTTGATGGATAGCCTGCTCTCGAGCGAAGGCAAGACGGCGACCACCGACGATGCCATGAAAAAGGTCTATGAAGAGGCCTCAAAGCAGATTACCGGCGAGCAGGAAGTTCATGCGCGGCATATCCTGGTCGAGACCGAGGCCGAGGCCAAGGCGATCAAGGACGAACTGGCGAAGGGCGCCGATTTCGCCGAATTGGCCAAGAAGAAGTCCAAGGACCCCGGCGCCTCCGATGGCGGCGATCTCGGCTTTTTCACCAAGGAGCAGATGGTGCCGGAATTCTCCACCGTCGCGTTCGCGCTCGAGCCCGGCAAGATTTCCGACCCGGTGAAGTCGCAATTCGGCTGGCACATCATCAAGGTCGAGGAAAAGCGCGCCCGCACGGCGCCTGGATTCGAGCAGGTCAAGAGCCAGATCGAGACTTACGTAACGCGTAAGGCGCAAGCCGATTACGTCGCGAAGCTGCGCGAGACCGCCAAGGTCGAGCGCATGGACAAGCCGGAAGAGACCGCGAAGAGCGACACCAAGCCGGATGCGGCGAAGCCCGCCGATTCCAAGATGGCGCCGGCGAAGAAGTAAAAATTCGCTGTCACTTCTTCGAGACCGATAGTATCTACCATCGTCATGGCCGGGCTTGTCCCGGCCATCTACGTCTTAGAGCTTCGATCCGCGAGGCAAAGACGTGGATGGCCAGGTCAAGCCCGGCCATGACGACGATGCGATACTGTCTCTTTTCGGATTCTGGCCAATGTCATCCACAGTCTCCCCGCTCGCCCCGACCGATGTCCCGGCCATGCCCGTGATCGCCGGTGTGAAGCTTGCGACCGCTGCCGCAGGAATCCGTTACAAGGGGCGTACCGACGTGCTGCTCGCCGTCATGGATAAGGGCACCACCGTCGCTGGTGTCTTCACCAAGTCAAAATGCCCATCGGCGCCAGTGGAATGGTGCCGCGCCAAACTCGACCGCGGGCAGGCGCGCGCACTGGTGGTGAATTCCGGCAATGCCAACGCTTTCACCGGCAAGACCGGAAAGCAATCGACTGCGCTCACCGCACAGATCGCCGCCAAGGCGGTCGGCTGCAGCACCAATGAGGTGTTTCTGGCGTCGACCGGCGTGATCGGTGAACCGCTCGATGCGACCAAATTCGACGGGGTGCTGGCGACGCTTGCCGAAACCGGCGCGCCCGATGGGTGGATGAGCGCGGCAAAAGCAATCATGACCACTGACACCTTTCCCAAGGTGGCAACCGCGACCGTAAAACTCGGCAAGGCCAAGATAACGATCAACGGCATTGCCAAGGGCGCCGGCATGATCATGCCTGACATGGCAACCATGCTGTCATTTGTGTTCACCGACGCGCCGCTGTCGTCAGCCGTGCTGCAATCGCTGCTTAGGAGCGGCGTGGAAGACACCTTCAATGCCGTCACCATCGACGGCGACACCTCAACGTCGGACACTCTGCTCGCCTTTGCTACCGGCGCCGCAACCGCCGACGGTGCGCCAAAGATCACGCGCGCGAGCGATCCGCGCCTGAAGGCTTTTGCAAAAGCGTTTCGCGAAGTGCTCGCTGATCTCTCCGAGCAAGTCGCGCGCGACGGCGAAGGTGCACGAAAACTGGTCGAGATCATCGTCGATGGTGCGACCACGAAAACTTCGGCGCGGAAGATTGCGATGTCGGTGGCGAATTCGCCCCTGGTGAAGACCGCGATCGCCGGCGAGGACGCCAATTGGGGCCGCGTGGTGATGGCGGTCGGCAAGGCCGGCGAACCCGCCAACCGCGACAAGCTGTCGATCTCGTTCAACGGTATCCGCGTCGCCAAAAGCGGCGCGCGCGACCCGTCCTACAACGAGGCAGAGGTTTCCGAAGCGATGAAGAATCCGAAGGTCCAGATCAAGATCGGGCTCGGTTTGGGCAAGGGCCGCGACCGCGTGCTGACCTGCGACCTCACCAAGGAATATGTGGCGATCAACGGCGATTACCGGTCGTAACCGATTGGGGCGCGAAACAGAGGGCCATGGCTGACTTCAAGCTTACCCTGGTGGTCGCCTGCGCGCTGGTCGACGCCGACAAGCGCGTGCTGATCACGCAACGCCCGGAGGGCAAGCCGATGGCGGGGTTGTGGGAATTCCCCGGCGGCAAGGTCGAGCCCGGCGAGCGGCCGGAGCAGACGCTGATCCGCGAATTGCACGAGGAAATAAGCATCACCGTCAGCGAGCCCTGCCTGGCGCCGCTGACTTTTGCCAGCCACGCGTATGAGAGTTTTCATCTGTTGATGCCGCTCTACATCTGCCGGCGCTGGGAAGGCCAAGTGATGGCGCGCGAAGGTCAAAACGTCGCCTGGGTACGCGCCAACAGATTGCGCGACTATCCGATGCCGCCGGCGGACATTCCGCTGATTCCGCATTTGATTGATTTGCTGTTGTGAGGCGCAGGCACACCTCATCCTGAGGAGCCGCGCATTGCGCGGCGTCTCGAAGGATGGGCCGCAGCGGGGCCTCATGATTCTCCCGGCGATGCCAACGGGTCGCGCGAATGCGCGCCCGATGACAGGCTCCGCATCGTGCGAAGACGCGAGCAGACGCGCTGAGGGTCACACTAAACTAGCGTTTCGGCGGCTTCTTCACCGCCTCTTCCAGGCTCGCTTTCGCCGAACCGGGCCGCAGCGGCTTTGGCTGGCTTTCATGCGGCGCCCAGCCGGACAGCCAGATCACATCGAAGGTGGCGCGGATGCGGCCGTCAGCGTCGGCGAAGCGCTGGCCGTAGATCTGCGCCATCCGCAACAAAGTGGCGCGGCGAGTCGGTGTCCGCCGGCGCTCGACCAGAATGTTGGTCGCGCCCATGCGCCGGAGCTCCAGCATCAGTGCGAAGGCGTTGTCGTAGCGCACCACGAGGGAATCGACGTCGGTGACCGGCAGCGCGAAGCCGGCGCGTTGCAGCAACCCGCCAACGTCGCGCAGATCGGCAAACGGCGCGACGCGCGGCGATACCCCGCCTTCGCATTCGGCTTCCGCCGCAGCAAAGCATTGCCGCAACTCTGTCAGCGTATCGCCCCCGATCATCGCCGCCAGCAACAGCCCGTCAGGCTTCAGCGCGCGGCGGATTTGCGCCAGCACGCCGGGCAGATCGTTGACGAATTGAAAGGCCAGCGCAGAGACGGCGAGGTCGAGCGATTCCGGCTGCAGCGGAAGGATTTCGCAATCGTCAAGCCCAATATGGGCGATCGAGTTGAAGCGACCGCGCAACATTTCATCAAGTGCCGTACCCGGCGTCCAGATGTCGGCGGCATCGGAAAAATCCCGCGTCACCGCCTGCAACCGCTCGGCCAGATCTTCGGCGACACGCTCGAGCAGGAACGTGACCGGCTCGCCGCGCCGCGCGCGGTCCAGCCGCGCGCGCAATAGCGCGCGGTCGAACAGGATCGGTGTGGCATT
>JBJMTR010000311.1:0-10002 GCA_045811565.1 Bradyrhizobium sp. | reverse complement strand
TGCTAAGGGATGGCGACGTGGTGGTCGTCAAGGGCAGCAAGAAAATGTTCTGGGTGAACAAGTTTGCACCGGGATTGCTGGCCGCCTTGCGGGCAAGGGCGTAAACGGTGACGGCTCCGTCTGATCTTTTCGGTGACTGCCACTCGCGCCCGCGACGCGATCATGCTTAAAGGGGCGCGCCGGTTCGAAGACGAAGGCGATTGTCAACGCGCTGCCGCTTCGCCGGCAAAGCCGCGCACGAAGAAGCGGGTATAGGGCATAGTGAATGTTTTACTGGCTGATCGAGCTTTCCAACACCGTTCCCGGTTTCGGGATGTTCCGAACCTTCCTCAACGTGTTTCGCTACATCACCTTCCGCACCGGCGGGGCGATGGTGACGGGCGCGCTGTTCGTGTTCTTGTTTGGTCCATGGATCATCGATCATCTCCGGCTGCGCCAGGGCAAAGGCCAGCCGATCCGCGCCGACGGTCCCGCTTCGCACATCATCTCCAAGAAGGGCACGCCGACGATGGGCGGGCTGATGATCCTTTCGGGACTGGTGGTGGCGACGCTGCTGTGGGCCAACCCGCTCAACCCCTACGTCTGGATCGTGCTGGCAGTGACGCTCGGCTTCGGCTTTGTCGGATTCTACGACGACTATCTGAAGGTGACGAAGCAAACCCATGGCGGTTTCGCCGGCAAGCTGCGCCTTGCGATCGAAGCGGTGATCGCGCTCGCCGCCTGCTATGCGCTAGTGCGGCTCGGCCGCGATCTGTCCTCGACCTCGCTCGCGATCCCCTTCTTCAAGGACATGGTGTTCAATTTCGGCTGGTTCTTCGTGGTCTTCGGCGCGTTCGTCATGGTGGGCGCCGGCAACGCGGTCAACCTAACTGACGGTCTCGATGGTCTCGCCATCGTGCCGGTCATGATCGCGGCCGCGAGTTTCGGCATGATCTCCTATCTGACGGGAAACGCCGTGTTCTCCGATTATCTGCAGATCAATTACGTCGCCGGCACCGGCGAACTCGCGGTGCTGTGCGGCGCGGTGCTCGGCGCGGGTCTCGGGTTTTTGTGGTTCAACGCGCCGCCGGCGTCGATCTTCATGGGTGATACCGGCTCGCTCGCGCTCGGCGGTATGCTGGGCGCGACCGCGGTCGCGGTCAAGCATGAGATCGTGCTGGCTGTGATCGGCGGCTTGTTCGTGCTGGAAGCCGTGTCCGTAATCGTGCAGGTGGCCTCGTTCAAGATGACGGGAAAGCGCGTGTTCCGGATGGCGCCGCTGCATCATCATTTCGAGCAGAAGGGCTGGACCGAACCGCAAATCGTGATCCGGTTCTGGATCATCTCGGTGATGCTGGCCCTCGCCGGCCTGTCCACGCTGAAACTGCGGTGATCACTTGATCCCCGTCAGCTCCTTCGCGGGCAAGACTGTCGCCGTCTTCGGGCTCGGCGGCTCCGGCCTTGCAAGTTGCCACGCCTTGAAGGCGGGCGGCGCGGAAGTAATCGCCGGCGACGACAGTGCCGAGAACGTCGCCAAAGCTGCGCAAGCCGGTTTCACCACTGCCGATCTGCGCACCGTATCATGGGACAACTTCGCCGCGTTGATCCTGACGCCGGGCGCGCCGCTCACTCATCCCTCGCCGCACTGGAGCGTGCTGGCGGCGCGGCAGGCCGGGGTCGAGGTGATCGGCGACATCGAACTGTTTTGCCGCGAGCGGCGGCGTCACGCGCCGGACGCGCCGTTCTTCGCCATCACCGGCACCAACGGCAAATCGACCACGACAGCCCTGATCGCGCATCTGATGCGCGTCGCCGGCTATGACACCCAGATAGGCGGCAATATCGGCACCGCGATCCTGTCGCGGGAGCCGCCGCGGATGGGGCGCGTGCATGTGGTCGAGATGTCGTCCTACCAGATCGACCTCGCGCCCTCGCTCGATCCGTCCGTCGGCATCCTGCTCAATGTCAGCGAAGACCATATCGATCGCCACGGCACGCTGGAGCACTATGCCGCGGTGAAGGAGCGGCTGGTCGCCGGGGTGCAGCCGCAGGGCACAAGCGTCGTCGGCGTCGATGACATCTGGTGCCGCAATATCGCGGATCGCCTCGATCGGGCGGGCAAGCGCGTGGTGCGAATCTCGGTGAAAAATCCGCTGCCCGATGGACTGTATGTCGAACGTGAGATCATCGTGCGCGCGTCCGGCGGCGCGCGCAGCGAGATTGCGAAGCTCGGCGGCATCGGTTCGCTGCGCGGCCGGCACAACGCGCAGAATGCGGCCTGCGCCTCGGCCTGCGCGCTCGCGATGGGCATTTCGACCGAGACCCTGCAAAACGGCCTGCGCAGCTTTCCGGGGCTCGCGCATCGCATGGAACAGGTGGGCCGCCGCGGCAATGTGCTGTTCGTCAACGACTCCAAGGGCACCAACGCAGACGCGGCCGCGCACGCGCTGTCATCTTTCGCCGACATCTTCTGGATCGCCGGCGGCAAGCCGAAGCAGGGCGGTATCACTAGCCTTGCCGAATATTTCCCGCGCATCCGCAAAGCCTATCTGATCGGCGAAGCGGCGCAGGAATTTTCGACGACGCTCGGCGACCGCGTGCCCCACGAGATCTCCGAGACGCTAGATGTTGCGGTGGCCAATGCCGCGCGCGACGCGGAAGCCTCAGGGCTCGCCGATGTCGTCGTGCTGCTGTCGCCAGCCTGCGCCTCGTTCGATCAGTACCGCAATTTCGAAATTCGCGGCGCGAAGTTCCGCGATATCGTCAATGCGTTGCCGGGCGTGAAGGCGGTGGTGTGAGACTTTGACCTCGCCCCGCATGCGGGAAGCTCGTAGGCCCAACGAATTGCACGCAATTTCCGACCTGCATCCGACAGATTCTACAGACCGTTAACCTTCCACGTACATCGCAATCGAGCGTACTCCGTTCGCATGATGCGTATTTTTCGCGCAACCGACCATTGTCATTTTTACCGGGGCCGTTCCCGGTCGCCGGAGCACCGTTCTCCGGCCAGCAGCGGGAGTGAAGTTTTTATGCAATGGTTGCTCGACTACTCTGAGAAATACCGAGCGCAGCTTCGTCAGGGACCGTTTTTCCACAATCTGTCTCGGGTCGAGCGGCCCAATGATCTGCAGTGGGTTCACCAGCTCGTACATCAATCGCGGGAGTTCACTCAGTCGCTCTGCCTGCGATATTCGCTTTGCCAAGACAAACGCTACCAGCCTGTCTTTGCGGAGCACGCGCTTGAGGAGGCGGATCATCCTGATCAGCTCATTGCATGGATGAAGGAACACGGGTTTTTGAACGGTATCGAACCCGGCAGCGTGCCGGCGACACTGGAGACGATGAACACCTTGTCGTTCTGTTGGCGAAGTGCATTGCGCGATCCCCACGACGTGCAGGTGGTCGCGCTCAACGTCCTCAGCGAAGGTGTCGCATTCGATTTCTACACCTCCGTGATTCCGGTTCTGGATAGATTGAAGATCCTGAGCGGACGTTATTGGAAAATACACACCGACGTTGACGCACACCACCTCTCCATGGGGCTCGATATCTGCGGCGACGTGAAGCCGAAGTCGGAAAAGGGACTGCAGTATCAACGCGTGTTGTGGCAATCCGCTTCTCTTTATCACCAGATGCTCAGCTCCTGGGTCGGAGAGCGCTCCGAACCGCTGAAGCAACTGGCCTGAGCTGGTACGACAGCCGGCAGCATCTTCTGACCGGCCACGTTGGAATTCGAATGGTATGGCGGCGCGGAGATCGCGCCGCCATATTAATCAGGAGAGCTCGTAAGATCACTTTGAGCTCTTTTGGGAAACGCATCACCGTCACAACCCGCAATTGACAGGTGTGCTCCACTCATCCTGCCCACTGGCGGGCGTCATCCGGTCGTCTGAGGGGGCACTGAGCCGCTCCCACGCACGAGACTGTCATCCTCCAAAACATTCCCAATTCATTAACCCTCTGGAAACCATCCTGGGCGACCAATGGGCGCTATCTCTGCCATTTGGGGACGCCCATGCTCGCCCGTGACCAACGCACCCCGTTCTCGGAATGGTGGTGGACCGTGGACAAGTTGCTGCTCGCTGCGATCATCGCGCTGATGGTGGGCGGCATCATCCTTTCGCTAGCGGCGAGTCCGCCGGTAGCGACCCGGATCGGGCTCGATCCGTTCCACTTCTTCAACCGGCACGTCTTGTTCCTGCTGCCGTCGTTCCTCGTGCTGATCGCGGTGTCGTTCCTGTCGCCACGGCAGATCCGGCGCACGGCGCTGTTCGTGTTCGCGGCCTCTATCGTGCTGATCGTGGCGACGCTTATGTTTGGTCCTGAAGTGAAGGGCTCGCGGCGCTGGATTACGCTGATCGGCGTCAACATCCAGGCCTCCGAATCCGCAAAACCGGCGTTCGTGGTGATGGCGGCGTGGCTGTTTGCGGAATCGACCAGACGCCCGGAAATGCCGGCGACCTCGATGGCGCTGGCGTTGCTGATGATGCTGGTGTCGCTACTGGTGATGGAACCGGATTTCGGCCAGACCATGCTGATCCTGATGGTATGGGGCGCGCTGTTCTTCATCGCGGGCATGCGTATGATCTGGGTGCTGGGGCTTGCCGGCGCCGCCGCCGCCGGATTGTTCGGCGCGTATCTATTGATGCCGCACGTCGCGGGCCGCATCAGGCGCTTCATGAATCCGGCCTCCGGCGACACCTTTCAGGTCGACATGGCCATGGAGGCTTTCTGGAACGGCGGCTGGTTCGGTTTGGGCCCGGGCGAAGGGGTTGCAAAACGCAGCCTGCCGGACAGTCATACCGACTTCGTTTTCGCGGTCGCCGCGGAAGAATTCGGCATCATCCTCTGCCTCGCGCTGGTCGCGCTGTTTGCGTTTGTCGTGATCCGGACGTTAACGCGCGCTTACGCGACCGAGGACATGTTCGCGCGCTTTGCCGCGTCGGGGTTGGCGATCCTATTCGGCGTGCAGGGCGCGATCAACATGGCGGTCAATTTGCAACTGATCCCCGCCAAGGGCATGACGCTGCCGTTCATCTCCTATGGCGGCTCGTCGATCATCTCTCTGGCTTATGGCGTGGGCATGATGCTGGCGCTGACGCGGCAGCGCCCGCGCACCGAGACAGCATCGATGAACGATGCCGCCGCGCTGCGCAGCTATGCGTGATTGATGAACGCGGCGCGGTCGGCTATTTGAGGCCATGGATACTGCGCCTCTTATTCTGCTGGCCGCGGGCGGCACCGGCGGCCATCTGTTTCCCGCCGAGGCGCTCGGCGTCGAACTGATCAAACGCGGCCTGCGCGTGCGCCTTGCCACCGACGCTCGCGCGCTGCGCTACAGCGGCTTGTTCTACAAAGAGAACACCGACGTGGTGCCGAGCGAGACTGTGCGCGGCCGCTCGCCGTGGTCCCTCGCACGCACCGCGATGATGCTCGGCTATGGCACTGTGGTGGCGGCCAATCTGGTGCGGCGGCTGAAACCCGCCGCCGTCGTCGGGTTCGGCGGCTATCCGACGGTGCCCCCGCTGATCGCCGCACGGCTGCTCGGCGTGCCCGCCATCATTCATGACGCCAACGCCGTGCTCGGCCGCGCCAACCGGTTCCTGTCCAGCCGCGTCAACGCGATCGCGACCTCGTTGCCGGGCGTGCTCGATCGCGATCCCGCGCTCGCCGGCAAGACAACCACCGTCGGTACGCCGATGCGGCCGGCGATCCTTGCCGCCGCCGCGGTGAAATTTGCGTCCCCCGAGGCAAACGGGCCGCTGCGCCTGCTAGTGGTCGGCGGCAGCCAGGGCGCGCGCGTGATGAGCGATATCATGCCCGCCGCGATCGAGCGGCTGGAACCGGCGCTGTGGCGCCGGCTGATCCTCACCCAGCAGGTGCGCGAGGAGGACATGGCGCGGGTGCGCGCGGTCTATGACCGGCTCAAGATCAACGCCGAGCTCGCGCCGTTCTTCACCGATCTGCCGGCGCGGCTGGCGTCCAGCCATCTGGTGATCTCGCGTTCCGGCGCCGGCACCGTGGCCGAGCTCGCCGCGATCGGTCGTCCCTCGATTTTGGTGCCGCTGCCGGGCGCGATCGATCAGGACCAGTTCGCCAATGCCGGCGTGCTGTCGCAGGCCGGCGGTGGCTTGCGTATTCCGCAGAGTGAATTCACGCCCGACCGGCTGGCCGCAGAAATCTCCGCGCTCGCCGCCGAACCGGCTCGGCTGACCGCGATGGCGACGGCCGCGCGCAGGGTCGGCAGGCTGGATGCCGCCGAGCGGCTGGCCGATCTGGTCGCAAAAGTTGCCGGAATCTAGGCGTATGCGTGCAAAATTGCGCTTGTCATGCCACGCGAAAGGGGGGCATCCAGTAGTCCGCGCGGGCTGATTTGACCTCCGGCTTCGCGGAATACACGATCGTCCGCCTTCGCGGACGATGACGTTGGGGAAAACTTCATGAGACTGCCGCGCGAGATCGGACCTATCCACTTCGTCGGGATCGGCGGCATCGGCATGAGCGGCATTGCCGAGGTCTTGAGCAATCTCGGCTACACCGTGCAGGGCTCGGACGCCTCTGAGAGCGGCAATGTCGCGCGGCTGCGCGACAAAGGCATCGCAGTTTCCGTCGGCCACAAAGCCGAGAACGTCAACGGCGCCGACGTGGTCGTGGTGTCGACCGCGATCAAGCGCGACAATCCGGAATTAATGGCGGCGCGCGCGCAGCGCATTCCCGTGGTGCGCCGTGCTGAAATGCTCGCCGAATTGATGCGGCTGAAAAGCTGCGTCGCGGTCGCCGGAACTCACGGCAAGACCACCACGACCTCGATGGTCGCGGCACTATTGGATGCCGGCGATCTGGACCCGACCGTGATCAACGGCGGCATCATCAACGCTTACGGCACCAATGCCCGGTTGGGTGCCGGCGACTGGATGGTGGTGGAAGCGGACGAGAGCGACGGCACGTTCCTGAAGCTGCCGACCGACGTCGCCATCGTCACCAATATCGACCCCGAGCACCTCGATCATTTCAAGACCTTCGATGCCGTGCAGGACGCGTTTCGCAGTTTCGTCGAGAACGTCCCGTTCTACGGTTTTGCGGTGATGTGCATCGATCATCCGGTGGTGCAGAGCATCGTCGGCAAGATCGAGGATCGCCGCATCATCACCTATGGCGAAAATCCGCAAGCCGATGCGCGGCTGATCGACCTCACGCCGAACGGCGGCGGCTCGAGTTTCAAGGTCGCGTTCCGCAATCGCAAGACCAAGGCCGTGCACGAGATCGCCGACATCAGGCTACCGATGCCGGGGCGGCACAATGCGCTCAATGCCACGGCTGCAATCGCGGTCGCGCATGAGCTTGGCATTTCCGATGACGCGATCCGGAAGGCGATCGCAGGTTTTGGTGGCGTGAAGCGTCGCTTCACCAAGACCGGAGAGTGGAACGGCGTTACGGTTATCGACGATTACGGCCATCACCCCGTCGAAATATCAGCGGTATTGAGGGCGGCGCGCGAGTCCACCAACGGCAAGATTATCGCCGTGGTGCAGCCGCATCGCTTCACCCGGCTGCAATCGTTGTTCGAGGAATTTTGCACCTGCTTCAACGACGCCGATACAGTCGTCGTCGCCGAAGTTTATCCGGCCGGCGAGGCACCGATCCCGGGCGTCGATCGCGATCATTTCGTGCTCGGCCTGCGCGCGCACGGCCATCGCGAAGTGATCCCGCTGAAAAATGCTTCCGAGCTGGCAACGGTGGTTCACGGCCTCGCCGGCCGCGGTGACCTTGTCGTCTGTCTCGGCGCAGGCAACATCACGCAATGGGCGTACGCACTGCCTGGCGACTTGAAGGCGTTGGGCTAGAGGTGGCGGCGTTTCCCGACATCACGCCGGAGCTGAAGGCAGCGATGCCGGATCTGCGCGGACGGCTGCTGGCGAACCAGTCGCTCGCGGAGCTGACGTGGTTTCGGGTCGGCGGGCCCGCGCAGATCTTGTTCACGCCATCAGATGAGGATGATCTCGCTTACTTCCTAAAGCATCTGCCGAAGGAATTGCCAGTCTATGCCGTCGGCGTTGGTTCCAATCTGATCGTGCGCGATGGCGGCATGCCGGGCGTGGTGATCCGCTTGTCACCACGCTCGTTCGGCGATGCCAGCGCTGACGGCGATATCGTCAGCGCGGGTGCGGCGGCGCTCGACAAGCGCGTGGCCGAGATGGCTGCCGCCGCGAACATCGGCGGAATGGAATTTCTGTTCGGCATTCCCGGCACCATCGGCGGCGCGCTGCGGATGAACGCCGGCGCCAACGGCCGTGAGACCAGGGACGTCCTGATCGAGGCCACCGGCATCGGTCGCGACGGTACCAGGCACGTGTTCAGCAATGCCGATATGAAATTCGTCTACCGTAATAGCGGCGTCGACCCCTCGATCATTTTTACCTCCGCACGTTTTCGCGGCATGATGAATGCACCCGAAGCGATCCGCGCGCGCATGTACGAGGTGCAGAATCACCGCGAGACCGCGCAGCCGATCCGCGAAAAGACCGGCGGATCGACCTTCAAGAATCCGCCCGGCAGCAGCGCCTGGAAACTGATCGATGCCGCCGGCTGCCGTGGCCTGCGCGTGGGCGGCGCGCAGGTCTCGGAAATGCACTGCAATTTCCTGATCAACACCGGCAACGCCACCGGACACGATATCGAGACGCTCGGCGAGACGGTGCGCAAACGCGTGAAAGAGAATTCCGGAATTGAGCTACACTGGGAAATCAAGCGGATTGGGATTCCCGTCTAGTCGTCATTCCGAAGTTATGGTTGTGATTCCCGGGTTGGCGCTGGCGCGGGCCCTGGAATGACGAAGTAGCGAGGCAGCAAAGCTGATGCGGATTACCATTCTTTTCGGCGGCACCAATAAAGAGCGGCTCGTTTCGGTGGCGAGCGCTCAGGCGTTGCATCAGGGGCTTCCGGAAGCCGACCTGTGGTTCTGGGATGTTGCGGATACCGTGCATCAGGTTCCGTCCGAAAACCTTCTCAATCACAAACAACCGTTCGAGGATGAATTCAAGCCCGGCAATCGCGGGCTCGGGCTCGAACAGGCGCTCGATCAGGCAAAGGCCGAGGATCGACTGCTGGTGCTCGGCCTGCACGGCGGCAGGGCGGAGGATGGCGAGCTGCAGGCGATGTGCGAAATGCGCGGCATCCCCTTCACCGGGTCCGGCTCGGCCTCCTCGCATCTCGCCTTCGACAAGGTGGCCGCAAAGCGCTTTGCGGCGATCGCCGGCGTCAAGGCGCCAGCCGGCATAGCGCTGGAGGATATCGAGGCGGCGTTCGCCGAATACGGCAAGCTGATTGCAAAACCGGCGCGCGATGGATCGAGCTACGGCCTGATTTTCGTCAACGCGAAGCAGGATCTCATCGCCGTCCGCAATGCCGCCAAAACCGAAGAATATCTGATCGAGCCATTCATCGCCGGCGTCGAAGCGACCTGCGGCGTGCTGGAGCAGTCGGACGGTTCGGTTTTCTCGCTGCCGCCAATCGAGATCGTCCCGGCGGAGGGCGGTTTCGACTACACAGCCAAGTATCTGCTCAAATCGACTCAGGAGATTTGCCCGGGGCGCTTTTCACCCGAGATCAGCGCGCAACTCATGGATCAAGCGCTGCGGGCGCATCGGGCGCTATCCTGCTCCGGCTATTCGCGCACCGACTTCATCGTGTCAGCGAAGGGGCCGATCTATCTCGAGACCAATACCTTGCCGGGCCTGACCAAAGCCTCGCTCTATCCCAAGGCGCTTAAGGCGCAGGGGATCGAATTCGCCGATTTCCTGCACGACCAGATCGCATCGGCCAAGAAGCGCGCGCAGAAGTAGTTCCGGCGGGCGGATTAACCGGCGTTTGGCGCCGCCAGGCCGGCTCCATCGATAAAATAGTAACGAATATTTGGCAAAGTCCTCACAGAGCACATCAAAACGCGCCCCGCCTGCATTGGTTTTACCATTTGTTTACCAGGAAGTCCGAAGGTTAACGCTGGCGGCGCATGTGGCGCTT
>JBJMTR010000310.1:0-3125 GCA_045811565.1 Bradyrhizobium sp. | reverse complement strand
TCGGCGAGGAGAACAAGGGCTGGGACTACGCAAAGTTCCTGCTCGGCAATGAGCGCACCGGCATCGCGCGCGTCGGCATGTCCAAGGAGCGCATCCGCCGCATCAAGGATCTCGCCTCCAAGGTCGAGTCCAACGGCAAGCCCGTCATCGAGGAACACCTCGTTGACCTCGTGACTGCCGTCGATGGTCTCGATCGGGCGCACCGTGATGCCCTTCGACTTCATGTCGATCAGGATGAAGGAGATGCCGGTCTGCTTTTTCGCGGTCGGGTCGGTCCGGCACAGGCAGAAAATCATGTCGGCGTGTTGCGCCAGCGTGGTCCAGGTCTTCTGGCCGTTGATGATGTATTTGTCGCCCTTGCGCTCGGCTTTGGTTTTCAGCGAGGCGAGGTCGGAGCCGGAGCCCGGCTCCGAAAATCCCTGGCACCACCAGTCGTCGACATTGGCGATGCGCGGCAGATAGGATTTCTTCTGCTTCTCGTTGCCGAAAGTGTAAATGACAGGGCCGACCATGCTGACGCCGAAGGCGAGCGGCGCCGGCGCAGGGTGCATCTGCAGCTCTTCGTTGAAGATATAGTGCTGCACCGAGGTCCAGCCGGTGCCGCCATATTCCTTCGGCCAGTGCGTGACGCCCCAGCCCTTCTTGTTCAGGATGCGCCACCAGGTGACCATCTCGTCTTTCGAGAGGTGGCGGCCCTCCTGCATTTTCCGCCGCGTCTCAGGCGGCACATTATCCCTGAAGAACGCCCGCACTTCCTCGCGAAACGCCATCTCTTCCTTGCTGAAAGCGAGATCCATCGGATCCTCCTGTGAGCTATGAAATTATCTACGTGGTAACGCTGGTAACGCGAACTCTTTCGGCTTGCGGCGCCGCTTGCTGCTGGCGCAATTCGTGGCGGGAGAGCTTGCCGACCGGCGTGCGCGGCAATTCCTCGACGAAATCGAGCGCCGCGGGCAGCTCATGCTTGCCGAGCTTGCCGGTCAGGAACGTGCGCAGTTCTTCCAGAGTGAACGGTGTTGCGCCGGCGCGCAATTTGATGAAGGCCTTTGCGGCCTCGCCGCGATAGTCGTCGACAATGCCGATCACGATCACTTCCTGCACCGCCGGGTGGGTGTAGATCGCCTGCTCGATCATCTGCGGGTAGACGTTGAAGCCGCCGGAGATGATCATGTCCTTCTTGCGGTCGACCAGATAGAAATAACCGTCGGCGTCCATGTAGCCGATGTCGCCGGTCAGGAAGCGATCGCCGACAAAGGCTTCGGCGGTTTCCTTCGGCCGATTCCAGTAGCCTTTTGTCACATTCGGGCCGCGGATCCGGATCTCGCCGACTTGGCCCGTCGGCAGGACTTGCGTCGGATCATCGAGCGACACCACGTCCATCTCGATGCCCGGCAGCATCAGCCCGATCGAGCCCGGCTTGTCCGGACCTTCCTTGGGATGGGCGGTGCCGGGCGAGCAAGTTTCGGTCATGCCCCAGCCGCTCTTCAATTTCATGCCGACCCTGCGCTCGAAGATTTTTGCCACCTCGACCGGCAGCGGCGCGCCGCCCGAGCCGCAGCTGACCAGGGAGGAGAGATCGCGCTTGTCGAGATCCGGAAGCGCTGCGATCGCGATCCACATCGTCGGCACGCCGGGAAATGCAGTCGCGCGCTTCACCTCGATGTCGCGCATCACCGCCTCGGCATCGAAGCGCTGATGCAGCGAGATCAGATGGCCGCGGCGGATCGAGGACAGCAGCACCACCGTGAGTGCGTAGATGTGAAACAGCGGCAGCACGCAGATCACGCGCTCGATCGCGTTACGCTCGGCGCGGGCCGGCTTGCCCCAGACATCGTAGATCGACACTGCCGAGGTCAGGTTGCCATGGCTGAGCATCGCGCCTTTTGGCAACCCCGTGGTGCCGCCGGTATATTGCAGCAGCGCGACGTCATCGACATCGATCTGCGGCCATTGCGCAGGCTTGAGGACGCCATCGATGAATTGAGCAAACGTGATGATCGCCGGATCATTCGGGATGGCGGCCTGCGGCGTTCCGATCTTGCCCCAGCGGTCGTCCTCACAGACGATCAGGCGATCGAGCAGGCCCTTGTCGAGGAATTTCAACGCGGTCGGCAGCAGCGCCGAAAGGCTGCTGGTGACGAGAATGCGTGCGCCGGAATCAGATAGCTTGTGCGACAGCGCGATCTCGCCATCGAGCGGCGACAGATGCACGACGCGCGCGCCAGCCTTCAGCGCGCCGAAGAAATTGATGGGATGATCCGGCGAATTGCCGAGGAACAGCGCGACCGAACTATTCTTGCCGCAGCCGGCGCGAAGGAAGGCGGAGGCCGCGGTCTCCACCATCGCTTCCAGCTCAGTGTAGCTGATCGGCCGCTCCCGGAATTCAATCACCGGCCGCGAGCCGAACTCGGCCGCCGCTGAAGACAGCAGCCCCGGCAGCGTGCCGCGAGCGATCGGATCGTCCCAATGCACGCCTTGCGGATAAAACTGTTCGCCGGGATGGTTCATGACTTCTTTCGACGACAGAAGTCGTCATTCCGGGGCGCGAGCTCCTCGCGAGCGAGCTTTGATGTGCAATTGCACATCAGAGAATCCATGACCACGATCGGCAGTATGGATTCCGGGCCTGCGCCCCAGGAGGGCGCATCCCGGAATGACACGTGGTTAGAGAAACGCCCCATCAAGCGGCTTTCGACTGCGCGGCGAGTGAGGCAAACGTCTTGCCCTCGGCCGCGAGGCGCTTGAGCAGCGGCGCCGGTTCGAGCGAGGGATCGTTGGTCTCCTTGGCGTAATACGACAAACGGTCGGCGATGTGCTTCAGCCCGACCTGGTCGGCATAATACATCGGGCCGCCGCGGTAGATCGGCCAGCCGTAGCCATAGAGCCAGATCACGTCGATATCGCTCGGCCGCGCCGCGATGCCCTCTTCGAGGATGCGCGCGCCCTCGTTGATCATCGGGTACATCATCCGCTCCAAAATTTCCTCGTCGCTGACGGCGCGGCGCTTGCGGCCGAGCCGCTGGAGCGTCTCGTCGATCAGCTTCTCGACTTCCGGATCGGGCAGCGGGGCGCGCGAACCGCCCTCATACTTGTAGTAGCCCTTGCCGGTCTTCTGGCCGAAGCGC
>JBJMTR010000309.1:0-2003 GCA_045811565.1 Bradyrhizobium sp. | reverse complement strand
GCTTGTGGCCGGCCAACGCGGACGGCGACGACATTGCGGTTTATGCCGATGACAGCCGCAGAGAGAAGATCGCGACGTTCCATACACTGCGCCAGCAGCTGGAGAAACGCGAAGGCCGCTTCAACGCGGCGCTGTCGGATTTCATCGCGCCCGCGTCCTCCGGCGTGCCCGACTATATCGGTGCCTTCGTGGTCACGGCGGGGATCGGCGAGGATGCCGTCGCCGACCGCTTCAAGAGCGCCAACGACGACTACTCCTCGATCTTGTGCAAGGCGCTGGCCGATCGTCTCGCCGAGGCTTTTGCCGAGCGGATGCATCAGCGCGTGCGCAAGGAATTCTGGGGCTATGCGCCGGATGAGGCGCTGTCGTCCGGGGATCTGATCCTGGAAAGATATCAGGGCATCCGCCCGGCGCCGGGTTATCCCGCGCAGCCCGACCATACCGAGAAGAAAACGCTGTTTTCGCTGCTCGACGCGGAAAATACCGCGGGCGTAAAGCTGACCGAAAGCTTCGCGATGTGGCCGGGCTCGTCGGTCTCGGGGCTCTATTTCAGCCATCCCGAAAGCTTTTATTTCGGCGTCGGCAAGATCGAACGCGACCAGGTCGAGGATTATGCCGCGCGCAAGGGCATGACCGTCGCCGAGACCGAACGCTGGCTGGCGCCGGTGCTCAACTACATTCCGTCGCGGGACAAACCCGCGGCGATGGAGACGATGTCTCCGCTGGCGCCCGCCACCACAGCCGTGCCCGCCAACGACGCAGCCTCGCATCCGCCCGGCTGTACCTGCGCGGTGCATCTGGCCTATCGGAAAAAGGCAGCACGGGCGTAAATTCGTCATTACCGGGCTTGACCCGGTGATCCATCTTCAGGAAACCTTCTTCGAAGATTGATGGATGCGCGGGTCAAGCCCGCCCATGACGGTGTATGGGGCCCATGAAATTCTTCTCGTTCTGGCGATCGCTGGCGAGTTTTCGCGTCCGCATCGCGCTCAATCTGAAAAATCTTCCGGCTGACGTCGTGTTCATCGATCTCGACGCCGACGTGCATCGCGCGGACGACTATCGCCGGCTCAATCCGCAGATGGTGCTGCCGGTGCTGGTCGAGGATGACGGCACGATGCTGTTCCAGTCGCTCGCCATCATCGAATATCTCGAGGAGAAATATCCAGAGCCCCCCTTGCTGCCGGCTGACGCCCTTGGCCGTGCCCGGGTGCGCGCCCTGGCGCTGATGGTCGCCTGCGAAGGCCATCCGCTGCTGACGCCGCGGGTGCGGCGCTATCTCGATCGCGAACTGGATTTGCGCGACACGCAGCAGGCGGCCTGGCGGCGGCACTGGACGCTCGAGACATTGGCTGCGCTCGAGGGCCACCTTGCCGGCCACAACGCGACCTCCCGCTTCTGCCATGGCGATACGCCTACACTCGCAGATATCTGCATGGTCGGCCATGTCACTGCGGCGGTTAATCAGCAGATCGATCTTGCGCCCTGGCCGACCGTAAAGCGCATTTTCGAAACCGCGATGGCGCTGCCGGCGTTTGCCAAAGCCCACCCGCTGGCGCAGCCCGATACGCCCAAGGCGATGCGGCCGAAGTAAGCGCCGCTCTTCACCCCTCCCCTGGAGGGGCCCTCCAAAGAGGGTGAGCGGGAGCTCTACGCGCGTATTCAAATGTCAAACAGCAGAGAAGATGTGAGTCCGCATTCTCGCAGCGTGAAATGCCCGAGGTTTGCCAGGACGTTTCGCCCTCTCTTTGAGAAGAGGGCGCAGGGAATGCCGGGTGCACGCTGCACCCGCGGTCTCGTGTGCAAGATGCACAAGGATATGCGCACACGAGCATACAGGTTCAGCGGAAACACTCCGACATTCCCTGCGCAATGGCTTTACGGCTTATGCCGCGCTCTCCCCGGCGACGAATTCGTATTGTCACCGTTATCCGCGAATTGACGGCGAAGCTCGACCCGGTCGGGCGACTTCGCCTCCGCGAACTTGACATCAGCAACGGATG
>JBJMTR010000308.1:0-7991 GCA_045811565.1 Bradyrhizobium sp. | reverse complement strand
CGCGGCGGCTCGATCATGGCGAAGTGGTGCCTGGCGCATCACAAGGAGAGCTTCCTCTATACGCATTTCGACGAGATCTGCGATCTCATGCGCAAATACGACGTCTCGTTCTCGCTCGGCGACGGCCTGCGTCCCGGCTCGATCGCTGATGCCAACGACCGCGCGCAATTTGCCGAGCTGGAGACGCTCGGCGAGCTCACCAAGATTGCCTGGGACAAGGGCTGCCAGGTGATGATCGAAGGCCCCGGCCATATCCCGATGCACAAGATCAAGATCAACGTGGACAAGCAGCTCAAGGAGTGCGGCGAGGCGCCGTTCTATACGCTGGGGCCGCTGACGACCGACATCGCGCCGGGCTACGACCACATCACCTCAGGCATTGGCGCGGCGATGATCGGCTGGTTCGGCTGCGCGATGCTGTGCTACGTGACGCCGAAGGAGCATCTCGGGCTGCCCGACCGCAACGACGTCAAGACCGGCGTCATCACCTACAAGATCGCGGCGCATGCGAGCGATCTCGCCAAGGGCCATCCCGCCGCGCAATTGCGCGACGATGCGCTCTCTCGCGCCCGCTTCGACTTCCGCTGGGTAGACCAGTTCAACCTTGGCCTCGATCCCGATACAGCGAAGAGTTTCCACGACGAGACCCTGCCCAAGGAAGCCCACAAGGTCGCCCATTTCTGCTCGATGTGCGGCCCGAAATTCTGCTCGATGAAGATCACGCAGGACGTGAGGGATTATGCGGCAACGCTGAACGATCCGACCGGCGTCGGGATGTCGATGTCCGGCACCATCGAGGACGGCATGTCCGCCGAAGCCTTGGCGAAGGCGGGCATGAAGCAGATGTCCGAAAAATTCAAGGAGATGGGCGAGCAGGTGTATGTGGATGCGGAGAAGGTGAAGGAGAGCAATCGAGCGTTGTGAGGAACTTCGCCTGTTATGCCGAGCTTGACTTGGGCATCCGTCTGAAATGTGAAAGGCTGGGCGAAAGCCCGGCCTTTCTGCAATGATAAGGCGCGCTCTCCTTACCAATCGACCCGACACAAGAGGAGGCACCCTATGCCCGCGATCCAACACTTCCCTGCACCGCCCCACATCAAAGCCCCGCCGCTCTCCTTCGCCGCGCGTGTCGGCGACCTGCTGTTCGTCTCGGGCATGCCCGGCTTTGACGACAGCGGCGAACTGCCGGATGGCTTCGAGGCGCAATTCGGATTTGTGGTGCGCAATATCAAACGCGTGCTCGACGAGGCCGGCGCGACGACCTTTCGCGATCTCGTCAAGGTCAATGTGCTGCTGACGCGCGCCTCCGACGTCGCGGCGATGAATGCGCTATATGCCTCGGCCTTCGGACCGGCGCCCTACCCCGCCCGCACCACATGCGTGGTGCAGGCGCTGCCCAATCCAAAGATGCTGATCGAGATCGAGTGCGTTGCGTCGCTGGCTGGGCGATGACTCGGCCGGGTCCGTTTCCGGTGGGCCGCGAGCCCATTGATTAAAGCTGAAAGCGCCTGCATGCTGGGGCGGGGATTTCGCTTCAAAAAGGCGGGCCTGCAATGCTAACCCTGTATTCCTATCCCGAACTTTACGGCGTCGCCGACAACAATGGCTATGGGCTGAAGGTCTTCGCCTTCCTGAAGCTCGCCAGCGTGCCATTTGGTCATGAGCATCTATTCGATGCTTCGGCCGCGCCGCGCGGTCAGCTTCCCTACGTCGTCGATGACGGCGAGACGATCGGCGATAGCGAAACCATCATTGCCCATCTGGTACAAAAATATCGCCTGACGATTGACGCGGCGCTCACGCCTGCGCAGCGCGTGACGAACCATCTCGTCACGCGGATGCTCGACGATCTCTATTGGGTGATGTCGTATTCGCGCTGGAAGGATGATCGTTATTTTCCCGCGTTTCGCGACGGCTTCATGGCGCAGCATTCGCGGATCGACGAGGCCGGCCTGAACAAGGCCAGGGAATACAACGCTCAGCGCTATTACTTTCAGGGCATCGGCCGCTATGCTCCCGATCAGGCCTATGCGCGAGGGCTCGCAGATCTGCAGGTGCTGGCCGATCTGATCCCTGCCAAGGGATATGTGCATGGGGCGAGGCCGACCAGCATCGATGCCGGCATCTATGGCTTCATTGCCAACATCCACTTTTTTCCGATTCCGACGCCGCTGAAGGCATTCGTATCAGCCCATCCAAATCTGGTGCGTCATTGCGAGGCTATCCACGCGGCAGTAAAGGCGTAGGCGCGGATTTAGCGTGAGCACAAGTCGCCGCGGCTTGGCGTTTCGGCTTCTTTTTTGAGTTAGCTTGTCTGCAACTTCGAAAGCCAAAGAGGACATACCCATGGCGCTTCTCAAAAATCACATCGCGGTCGTCACCGGCGCAGCCAGCGGTATCGGGCGCGCGATCGCTGTCGGTTATGCCAGCGAAGGGGCGCGCGTCGTGCTGCTCGACGTCAACGACAAGGCGGCGGCTGAGGCGGCCCGGGAAATCCGCGATGCCGGCGGCAAGGCGGATAGTTTTGTGCTGGATGTCGGCAGCCGCGAGGATTGCACCGCGATGGCGAAACAGGTTGCCGAGAAGGTCGGACCGGTTTCGATCCTCGTCAACAATGCGGGCATCGTGCGCCGAAACGGCATGCTGGGTGCCGCCGAGGCCGTGATCAAGGACTGGGAAGACATCATTGCGATCAATCTGACCGGCGTCTTCAACGTGACGCACGCGTTTCTCGAACCCTTGCGGGCGGCCAGGGGGCGGATCGTCAACATCGGCTCTATCCAGTCGTTCGTGCATGTGCGCACGCCGAGTTCGCCGGCCTACACCGCCTCAAAACATGGCGTGCTGGGCTTCACGCGCGCGCTCGCCGCGGAACTCGGCAAGGATGGCGTCCGCGTCAATGCGATCGGCCCGGGCTTCATCGCGACACCGCTGAACGCCAGCGCGCGAGCCAACAATCCCGATCTCGTGAAAACGTTTCTGGATCACACCCCGCTCGGACGCGCGGGCACGGCGGAAGACATCGTCGGCCCCGCGATCTTCCTCGCCTCGGATCTATCGTCTTACGTGACCGGCTCGATCGTGATGGCGGATGGCGGATATCGGGCGATTTGAAACACACGCATTCAAGCCCGCAGGATCGGATTCGCGAAGAGTTCACTCAACCGGCGCCAGGCGCGCCGATTCGATCTCGCAGCGCGCGGCGTTCGAAAACGGCAGCATCGTGGCCGTCAAGCTGCGGCTTGCCGCTCGCCAAAAAAGTAGATTGGTCTTAAGCATTTGTTAACCAAGTGCGGCCACCGTGCCGCTTGGCTAGGGGGTTGTTCGTTCTCGATGTTTCCGCGTCGCAACTAGCGAGCGGGCGTTGATCGGGAGGTACCCATGTCCTATGCGTCTACTGATCCCATGCCGGAAGGTTTGGCGCCTTCGCTGGCCCCCAACCAGGTCGTCCCCTTGCTGATCGGATCTACCGTCGGCGAGATCGAGCGGGAGCTGGTGCTGCAAACCCTCATCCGTTGCAATGGAAACCGGACCCGCGCCGCCCGCCTGCTTGGGGTCTCCGTCCGCACCTTGCGCAACAAGATTCACCGTTATTCGGCTGACGGAATCGACGTGCCCGCGCCGAGTGATTAGGGGCGCGTCTTGTTCGCAAACCAGTGCTCGCTTCGCGCAAAAACGCTATAGATGACTCCAGCCGGGGGGCAGTCCCGGGTGGAGCGAAACCCCATGTCCAATGCGCCACATTACGGCATCGACGTTCCGGTTTTCTGGGCCGATCCCTATCCGGATCTCGCAAAGATGCGGAAGGAGGCGCCGATCGCGTTCGTGCCGCAGCTCGGCTCGACCACCTTCACCCGGCGCGACGACATCTTTACGCAGGAAAAGCGCATCGACGTATTCTCGTCGCAGCAGCCGGCCGGGCTGATGAACCGGCTGATGGGCCACAACATGATGCGCAAGGATGGGGAAGCGCATATGTCGGAGCGCACCGCGATGTTTCCCGCGGTGTCGCCGCGCGCGGTCAAGGAGACCTGGACCCGGCAGTTCCAGGCCCATGCCGACCGCATCCTCGATGAGCTTGCGCCGCTCGGCCGCGCCGATCTCTGCAAGGCGCTGGCGCTGCCGCTCTCGGCCGAATGCCTCAAGGACCTCACCGGCCTGACCAACATGCGCTACCAGGACATGGATGCGTGGTCGCAGGCGATGATCGACGGCATCGCCAACTATACCGGCGACAAGCAAGTCGAGGCGCGCTGCCATGCCGCCACCGCCGGGATCGATGCCGCGATCGACGACATGATTCCGGTCGTAAGAAAACATCCGAACAATTCGATCCTCAGCGTGCTCCTGGCCTGCGGCCAACCAATCGAAAGCATCCGCGCCAACATCAAGCTTGCGATCTCTGGCGGACAGAACGAGCCGCGCGATGCCATCTCGGGCACAGTCTGGGCGTTGCTGACGCATCCCGAGCAGCTGGAGCTGGTACGCGCGGGCAAGGCAAAATGGCTCGAGGTGTTTGAGGAATATGCGCGCTGGATCGCGCCGATCCAGATGTCGCCGCGGCGGGTGGCAAAGCCATGGTCCTATCGCGGCGTCGATTTCGAGCCGGAGGATCGCGTGTTCTTCATGTTCGGCTCGGCCAACCGCGACGAGGCCTGTTTCCCCGATCCCGATCGTTTCGACATCACGCGCGACACCGCAAAGAGCATCGCCTTCGGCGCCGGCCCGCATTACTGCGCCGGTGCGTTTGCTTCGCGCGCCATGGTCGCCGACGTCGCACTGCCCAGCATTTTTGCGCGATTGAAGGCTCTGCGGCTCGACGAGTCCGAAGCGGTGCGGATCGGCGGCTGGGCGTTTCGCGGCCTGCTCAACCTGCCGGTGATCTGGGACGCGAGCTAGACCCAACCGATCCAGCATCGACATCATCGCGCTTCAGCCGAACCGCACCCGCGAACGTTCCCGCGCCTTCTCCGCCTCGATTTCGCGGTCGCGCGCCGGCGAGTTTGTGTGCAGCGAAGTCAATAACCTTCGGGCCGCGCCGGAGACTTCCGCGACCGCGCGATCAAACGCCGCTTCGTTGGCCTGCGACGGCTTGTTGAACCCGGAAAGCTTGCGCACGAATTGCAGCGCGGAGGCTTCGATCTCGTCCTCGGTCGCGGGCGGCTCGAAATTGAACAGCGTCTTGATATTACGGCACATGGTTTTCTCCTCTGCCCGGGGCGTGGCTTACCTGCTCGTTCCTGAAAGACGACCGGGCCCTGCCAATTGCGACATCATCGCCTATTTTGTCATAGAATAGCGGGCGCGTTCACCCCCTCGCCCGCAAGCAACAGCGAGTTCCCGATGAACCATGTGACTTACAAAATCGTCGAACATGACGGCGGTTGGGCCTACACCGTCAACGGCGTGTTTTCGGAGCCGTTTTCGACCCATGCCGCGGCGCTGGCCGCCGCCAGGCGCGCCGCCGCCGAGCAACGCGTGCCCGGCCGTTCCGAGGCGATCGAGTATGAGACGCCGGACGGCGAATGGCATAGCGAGACCGCGGCCGGCGACGACCGGCCGGAAACCGACGTCGAGGACAGCGCGTAATATTCCGCGCGTCTTCGAAAAATTTTCCCACAGGTCCTGCGATGCTCCACCCTCGGCTCTCCTCACACGACATGCTAGGCTTGTGCCCAAGAGGCCGCATCAAGCTGGCCCGTGCAGTGGGAGAGACCTCATGGAAATTTTGCGCGCGGCACTCTCAGCCGCTCTTGCTCTGACATCGTTTGCGGCTGCCGCGGCGGATTATCCTGCGCCGAACGAAGGCGACTGGATCGCAAAGGATTTCAAGTTCCATACCGGCGAGACGATGCCGGAGCTTCGGCTGCATTACACCACCATTGGCGCACCGACCGGACAGCCGGTGCTGGTGCTGCACGGCTCGGGCGGCGATGCGGCACGGATGATGACGGCGGAATTCGCTGGAGCGCTGTTCGGTCCCGGCCAGCCGCTCGATGCGTCGAAGTACTACATCATCATTCCCGACGGCCTCGGCCATGGCAAATCGGCAAAACCGTCCGACGGCATGAGGACGGCGTTTCCGAAATACGATTATGACGACATGGTCGATGCACAGTATCGGCTGGTTACCGAGGGGCTCGGCATCAAGCATCTGCGGCTGGTGATCGGCAATTCGATGGGCGGCATGCACAGCTGGATCTGGGGCGTGCGATATCCGCACACGATGGATGCGCTGGTGCCGATGGCATCGCAGCCGACCGCTATGGCGGCGCGGAACTGGATGCTACGGCGGATGATGCTGGAGACCATCCGCAACGATCCCGACTACAATGGCGGCCACTACACCATGCAGCCGCGCATGATGAAATATGCCCTTAGCGCCTATCAGATCGCGACCGGCGGCGGCACGCTGGCTTACCAGACGCTGGCCCCGACCGCTGCCAAGGCCGACAAGATGGTGGACGTCCGGCTCGCGGCGGCGGTCACGGCAGACGCCAATGACTTCGTGTATCAGTGGGAAGCATCGCACGACTACGATCCATCCGCGGGACTTGAGAAGATCGAGGCCACCCTGCTTGCGATCAACGCCGCTGATGATGAGCGCAATCCGCCGGAGACCGGCGTCACCGAAGCCGCGATGAAGCGCATCAAGAATGGCAAACTCTACCTGATCCCGGCGAGCACGGAGACGCGCGGCCATCTCACCACGGGCGACGCGAAATTCTATGAGCAGCAGCTGCGTGAATTGCTGCAGACCGCGCCGCGGACCATGTAGATCGGGCATCGATTGAAGTCAGCGCGATGTCGTCCTGATTTCGCACCGCATCAATTTCCGCTTCCTTGAAGCCGTGGTTTGGTATGTGCGTCAACGCGGCAATATCATCATCAGCTGCTTCGCGCCGGCGGACGCCGTCTAGACCGTATCGAGATGACGGCCGTACCGCGCGATGATAGTCTGGCGGAAACCTGACCGGAGTCCTCCATTGACCGATCTTGCCGCCTCCGACCTCGCCTCGATCTATCCGCGACCGACCGCGCGCGTGATCGCGAAGGCGCGCCCGGAGATCGACGTTCATGCGAAGAAATTCATCGCGATGTCGCCGTTCTGCGTGCTGGCGACCTCCGGCACCGACGGCAGCGTCGATGCTTCGCCCCGTGGCGGCAATCCCGGTTTTGTCAGCGTCGCCGGACCGGGAGAGCTGTTGATGCCGGACCGTTCCGGCAACAACCGCATCGACAGTTTCCGCAACATCGTCGAAGGAAGCGGCTTCGTGCAGCTGATCTTCTTCGTGCCGGGTATCGACGAGACACTGCGCGTCGGCGGCAAGGGCAAGATATCGGTGGATCAGGGACTGCTGGCCTCTATGGTGGAGTTCGGCAAACCGCCGCGCGCGGTGCTGCGCATCGACGTGCGCGAGGCGTATTTCCACTGCGGCAAGGCGCTGATGCGCTCCAAACTATGGTCGGCTGATACCCGCGTCGAGCGAAAGGTGTTCCCGAGCATTGCCGAGGTGATCCATGACCAGACGAGCCTCGGCGAGCCGGAAAGCCAGGCCGTGGTCGAGGAGCGCTACAAGACGCAGCTGTAGAAAAGTTGAGAGCCTGATCGCAATACGCTCTCCCCGTCATGCCGAGCTTGACCCGGGCATCCACGTCTTCATGCACTGCGGTAACAAGGACGTGGATGGCCGGGTCGACCCCGGCCATGACGAGTTTGGTATGAACCTCTTGCTGTAAGAAGGTCTATCGGCTCAGTCACCGTTCTCGAGATGTCCGACGTGCTTCTGGGTGTAGAGCTCAAGGCCGATCCGCTGGATCACATCGAGCTGGGTCTCGAGGAAGTCGATGTGGTCCTCTTCGTCCTTCATCAACTCTTCGAACAGGTCGCGCGAGACGTAGTCCTTGACGCCGTGGCAGTGGGTTGCGGCTTCCTGGTAGAGCGCGCGCGCAGCGACCTCGGAGGCGAGATCACATTCGATGATTTCCCT
>JBJMTR010000307.1:0-4160 GCA_045811565.1 Bradyrhizobium sp. | reverse complement strand
TTCCGACGGCTTTGACGACGACGGCGGCGACAGCGACAGCAATCTCGCCTGAGAAAGGCCGGATCCCAAAATAGAAAACGGCCGCTCCTCGAGCGGCCGTTTTGATTCCTGATCGAAACAATTAGATGACGACGACCCTGGCGCCGACGCCGACGCGGCCATAGAGATCGATCACATCCTCATTGCGCATCCGGATGCAACCGGACGAGACGTTGGTGCCGATCGTCCAAGGCTCGTTGGAGCCGTGGATGCGATAGAGCGACGATCCCAGATACATCGCGCGGGCGCCGAGCGGGTTTTGCGGACCGCCTTCCATGTGCCGCGGAAGATCGGGGCGGCGCGCCAGCATTTCCGGCGGCGGCGTCCAGGCGGGCCATTCCTTCTTGGCCGAAATCGTCTTGACACCCGACCAGGTGAAGCCGGGACGGCCGACGCCGATGCCGTAACGCAGCGCCTTGCCATCGCCCTGCACCAGGAACAGGAATTTGTTGGGCGTGTCGACAACGACAGTGCCGGGGCTCTCCTTGCCATGATAGTCGACCAGCTGCTTCTCGTATTTCGGATCGAACGGGTACTGCCCCGGATCGGTCAACTCTTCTCGCTGCCGCATCATCGGTTGTTGCGGGTCCATCGGCGGCAGCATCGAATGCCGCCCGTATGATGGTTGCGGCTGGTACATCGGCTGCTGCTGATAGCGCTCGCCTTGCGAGACGCCGTCGCCGAACAGGAATTCGATGAAACCGCCGCCCATGTTGGAGCGTTCGGCATAGGCGGTGCGCACCGGCGCCGGTCGCGCGGGCTGATCGGCGTAGATCACGGTCGGTTCGCCGGGCGGCGCGGCATCGATCGCCAAGGCATCGTGGGAGCATGCAAGCAGGAAGGGTGCGCCAGCGAGGAGCGCAAGAGACATTTTCTTGAACATCGACGTACTCTGTACTGTTTCGTCACTGTCTAGATTTTTGGGGGCGCCTTGAGCGCCGCCGTTGCACGCAAGCAATAAAAATCAAAACCTGATCGGTTTGGTAAACGGAGGCGGCGTTTCGATTCACCACGTCGCCAATCGCACGCGGATTTAGCCGGTAGCGTTTATTTTGCATGAACGCGCAGCGCCCATGGTTAACTGTCGGTGTGCGGGGACCGCGCGAAATGCGTCCGCAAAGTGTTCCGCGTGAACCCGACGTTAAATCGCATCGGTCTAAGAGACGTGGAGTGAAGGGGTGGGAATAAACTCATGTCAGCTAGCCGCAAACGTTTTCGTGTCGAACAAGCCATGATGGGCGAAATGCGAATGCCCGAGCCGATCGTGGTCGAAGGTAGCGATATCGGCCCGATGCATCGCGAGATCATGGCCGAACTTCGCTCTCTCCGCGCCCAGATGGCCGTGAGCGCCAGCCGCGCCACTGGAGGCGATAGCTCAGAAACCTCGTTCGCACGCGAAGTCGCGGAAACCCAGGTGCTGCTGGAAACCTATCGCGCACAGATCGAGCAGTGCGAGAAGCTCAAGGTCGAGCTTGACCTGATCCACGACGCCATCAGCCGCACCAAGCGCGAAATCGCCATGCTGCACGGCAAGAGTTTCAACGGCGAGGAGATGGCCAAGGTCAATGGCGAGCTCGGCGCCGTGGTCGGCGGCACCGAGCAGGCCACCCAGCAGATTCTGGAAGCCACCGAAGCCATCGACCAGGCCGCCACCGCGCTGTCCAAGAACATCTCGCCGGACCAGCAAAAGCTGCTCAGCGAGGAAATCCAGGAACGCGTCGTCTCGATCTTCGAAGCCTGCAACTTCCAGGATCTCACCGGTCAGCGCATCAACAAGGTGATGACCACGATGAAGTTCATCGAACAGCACATCAATGCGATGATGGACATCTGGGGCGGCGTCGACGCGATCAAGGCGCACGCGCCGCCGATCATCGACAGCCGCGACGGCGATGCCAAGCTGCTCAACGGCCCAAGGCTCGACGGCGACATCGGTCACGCCTCGCAGGACGATATCGACGCGCTGTTCGACTAACTGTATCGCTTCGGCAGACAGCAAAACGCCGGCGAGATGCCGGCGTTTTTGTTTTGCCGCCGCCTCCCCCGCTGTCATCGTCCGCCAACGGGTCGGATGCCCCGCCTGCGCGGGGCATGACGGACGGAAACTTGCTCCCTCACGCCCGCGGCGCGCAGCGGACGTAGACCATGTTGCCGTAGCGGGTCGCGGCATCCTTGTCGATGAAGCGGGTGATCAGCACGCGGCCATCGAACGAGACGATCTCGCGGTCCTGTTCGCCGCCAGCGGGTCCGGGCGGGCCGATATAGTTCTTGCCGGTCGGGCTGCCCTTCAGTCGCAGCTCTTGCGGCGTCGCCTGGTCCGCCAGATGCATGATCACGCCGCCGGACTGGCCGGCGCCGATCACGTAAGGCTGCTTGCACTGGTCCCGCGCCATTTTTTCGGTCCGGGGGCGGTCGGCGGCATTCTGGAACGAGGCGAGGCCCCAGCGGCCGACGATTTCGTCGGAACGGACGGTCGCCGGCATTTCGGGGGCTACGCCGGGTTCGGGCGCCACGGAAGGGGACGACGAGCCAAAATTGAAGCCTGAGGTCTCGCAGCCGCCCAAAAATACCGAGAGCGCCGAAACGATCGCCAGAGTGGCAACCGTGCCCGCATAAGGTGTCCTGATCATCGCATTTCCCCCGAACATTTCCTGGCCGCACCCGTCCTGCAGCCAAGCGTAAAACGTCAGCCGGAGCAACGATGTCCGATAAAAATACGCCGTCGCTCCGATCTGGTTTCTGAAGGAGCATCCTATATTGGCCTCACCAAGGCCTTAACCACGTTGCTTGACAGGATCGGCGTCAAGCCATATTCCCCCGCCCACAGTTAGCACTCGGATCCAATGATTGCTAAGGGCGAGCCGCCCTTCTCGGGCGGTGTCGAAGACCCGGTATTCCAAGCCAGTTTCGATGGCAAACCAGACCTGAAACCAAGCCTCCAAGAGGAAATCTCATGGCTAAGTCCAAATTTCGCCCGCTGCATGATCGTGTCGTGGTCAAGCGTGTCGATGCCGAAGCGAAAACCAAGGGCGGCATCATCATTCCCGATAGCGCCAAGGAAAAACCCTCGCAGGGTGAAGTTACCGCGGTCGGTCCGGGCGGCCGTGACGAGACCGGCAAGCTGATCCCGATCGACGTCAGGGTCGGCGACCGCGTGCTGTTCGGCAAATGGTCGGGCACTGAGGTTAAGCTCGACGACGAGGAGCTGCTGATCATGAAGGAGTCCGACATCATGGGCGTGCTGGCCTGAACATAAACCGGAGCCGCCGCAGACTTGTTCGTCATGCCCGGACTTGATCCGGGCATCCATCAAACGATGGATTGCCGGGTCAAGCCCGGCAATGACGAGTGAAAACCACGGCGATCGATTGACCCAATTACAAGGAACTCAAAAATGGCTGCCAAAGACGTTAAATTTTCCGGAGAAGCCCGCGAGCGCATGCTGCGCGGCGTCGATGTCCTCGCCAATGCGGTGAAGGTGACGCTTGGTCCCAAGGGCCGCAACGTCGTCATCGAAAAGAGCTTTGGTGCCCCGCGCATCACCAAGGACGGCGTCACCGTCGCCAAGGAGATCGAGCTCGAGGACAAGTTCGAGAACATGGGCGCGCAGATGCTGCGCGAAGTCGCCTCCAAGACCAACGACACCGCCGGCGACGGCACCACGACCGCGACCGTGCTGGCGCAAGCCATCGTGCGGGAGGGCGGCAAGGCGGTTGCCGCCGGTATGAACCCGATGGATCTGAAGCGTGGCATCGACATCGCGGTCCACGCCGTGGTCAAGGATCTCGAGAAGCGCGCCAAGCCGGTAGCCGCCTCCTCCGAGGTTGCCCAGATCGGCACCATCTCGGCCAATGGCGATACCGCGATCGGCAAGATGATCGCCCAGGCGATGCAGAAGGTCGGCAATGAAGGCGTCATTACGGTCGAAGAGAACAAGTCGCTCGCGACCGAAGTCGACATCGTCGAAGGCATGAAGTTCGACCGCGGCTATCTGTCGCCCTACTTCATCACCAATGCCGAAAAGATGACCGCCGAACTCGAGGACGTCTACGTTCTCTTGCACGAGAAGAAGCTGTCGGGCCTGCAGTCGATGCTGCCGGTGCTCGAGGCGGTCGTGCAGT
>JBJMTR010000306.1:0-10649 GCA_045811565.1 Bradyrhizobium sp. | reverse complement strand
TACGGTCCCGGCTCTGCGAAGCGGCATGAAGAATGCCGCACCGCGTCCGGGACACGCGCCTAAAACGGCAGCCCCACATAATTTTCCGACAGCGACGCGGAAGCGGCTTGCGAACTCACCAGATAATCCAGCTCGGCCAGTTGAATCCGCGCCCCGAACTCACCCTGGTCGGGGAATTTGTGCAGCATCGAGGTCATCCACCAGGAGAAGCGAACGGCCTTCCAGACCCGTGCCAGCGCCTTTGCCGAATAACCGTCGATGCCGGCGGAGGATTTTTCGTCGTAATATTCGCGCAGCGCCTGCGAGAGATAGTGCACGTCGCTGGCGGCGAGATTTAGTCCCTTGGCACCGGTCGGCGGGACCCTGTGCGAGGCATCGCCGGCCAGGAACATCCGCCCGAACCGCATCGGCTCGGCGACAAAGCTGCCCAGCGGTGCGATGCTTTTTTCGATCGATGGCCCGGTGACGAGCTCATCCGCCGCTTTCTGGTCCAGGCGGCGCTTCAACTCGTCCCAGAATCGCTCGTCCGGCCATTGATCGATGTCATCGTCGAGCGGACATTGCAGGTAATAGCGGCTGCGATGCATCGAGCGCATCGTGCACAGCGCAAATCCCCTTTCATGATTGTTGTAGATCAATTCATGGCTGACCGGCGGCGTCTCCGACAAAATGCCGAGCCAGCCGAATGGATAGATTCGCTCAAAAGTCTGGATCGCCGCGGCAGGAACACTGGCGCGGCTGACGCCATGGAAACCGTCACAGCCGGCGATGAAGTCGCAGGCGATCTGGTGGCTGGCGCCGTCCTTGACGTAGGTGACGCGCGGATGGTCGGTATCGAAGTCGTGCGGTTTGACGTCGGCGGCTTGATAGACAGTGGTGAGGCCGGCCGCCTTGCGCGCATTCATCAGATCAAGCGTCACCTCGGTCTGGCCGTAGATCATCACTGACTTGCCGGTCGCGGCGTGCAGGTCGACGCGGTGTCGCGCGCCGCCAAAGGCAAGTTCTACGCCCTTATGGACGAGACCCTCTCCGTGGGCGCGCGCGCCGGCGCCGACCTGGTCGAGCAGCGCCACCGTGCCTTCCTCGAGCAGCCCGGCGCGAATGCGGCCGAGCACATACTCCGGCGTCTGCCGCTCCAGAATGACATTATCGATGCCGTAGTTGTGAAGCAGTTGCCCAAGCAACAATCCTCCCGGCCCCGCGCCAATGATTGCTACTTTTGTCCGCAATACTTGCTCCTCCCGATATTATAGGCTTGAACCTGGTCCCGCGTAAGTCGCCGCCGGCTTGCATTGATAATTATATCATATAACAATATTCGCAAAGAGCCAGTGAAGCTCGTGACGAGGGAGAAGATGCCGATGAGGAAGACGTTTTTGGCGTTGCTGCTGGCCGCCAGTGTGACGCCTGCGTTCGGGCAGGAGAAAACCTTCGAACTCAAACTGTCGCACTGGGTTCCGGCGTCGCACCCCCTCCAGAAGGCGCTGGAAGACTGGGGCGCCGCAGTCGAAAAGGAATCCGGTGGCACCATCAAATCCAAGGTGTTTCCGGCGCAGCAGCTCGGCAAGGCGTTCGACCATTACGACATGGCGCGCGACGGCATCGCCGATGTCACCTACGTCAACCCCGGCTATCAGCCCGGCCGCTTCCCGGTGATCGGGGCCGGCGAACTGCCGTTCCTGATGTCGGACGCCAAGGGCGGCTCGATGGCGCTCGACGGCTGGTATCGCAAATATGCCGAGAAGGAGATGAAGGACGTCAAGTTCTGCCTGGCCTTCATCCATTCGCCGTCCTCGTTCCACTCCCGCACCAAGAAGATCGTCGTGCCTGACGACGTCAAGGGCATGAAGATCCGCCCCGCCCATGCCACCATGGCGAATTTCGTGACCCAGCTCGGCGGCACCAACGTGCAATCCTCGGCCCCGGAGGTCCGCGACGTCATTGAGCGCGGCGTGGCCGACGCCGTGACCTTCCCCTGGGGATCGCTGGTGCTGTTCGGCATCGACAAGGTGACGAAATACGACATGGACGCGCCGCTCTATGTCACGACATTCGCTTTCGTGATGAACAAGGACAAATACAACCAGATGTCCGATCGCCAGAAAAAGGCGATCGACAACAACTGCAGCACCGATGCGGCCGGCAGGGTCGGCGAGCCCTGGGGCAAGTTCGAGGACGCCGGCATTGACAAGGTCAAGGCGCAGGCCGACCACGAGGTCTATAAGCTGACGCCGGAGCAGACGGCGCTATGGAAGAAGGCGTCCGAACCGCTGGTCAAGACATGGGGTGAGGGGGTCAGGAAATCCGGCGTCGATCCGGATGCGGCGCTGACCGAACTCAAGACTTCGCTCGCCAAGTACAACGCGCTGGCGCAATAACGGTCCGAGCTTTTGATGCGGCGGCAGCGGAGCTTCTTGCCGCCGTATCCTTCCTGTGATCACGGATGCTTGCGGAGCAGACATGAAGCGCGCTCACATGGATCGTTTCATCGACACGATCGAATGGATCGCTGCCGGCTTTGTCGGCATCGTCGCCCTCAACATTTTCGTCGGCGTCTTGCTGCGCAACACGCTGAACTATGCGATTCCGGATTCCTTCGACATCGGGCGCATGCTGCTCGGCATCCTGATCTTCTGGGGCATCGCCGCCACCAGCTACCGTGGCGGCCACATCACCGTCGATCTGATCTGGGCCAATGTCGGCCCCAAATACCAGCGCATCATCGACGTATTCGCGACGCTGGTGCTGCTGTTCGTGGTGGCGGTGCAGACCTGGACGCTGTTCGACAAGGTGCGCGGCACCTATAACGACAACGTCCTTACCTTCGACATGCACATGCCGACCTGGCCGTTCTTCGCCGTCGCCTGGATCGGCGACGTCTCCGCGGTGCTCCTGATCGCGATCCGCACCTACCGGCTGATTTTCCATCCGGATCTGATGCACGACCCCAAGATCAAGACAGTGGAGTAGTCGGCATGAGCACCGACGCCGTCGCCATCCTCGGATTTGTGACGCTGTTTGCGCTGATGCTGCTGCGCGTGCCGGTGGGCATGGCGATGGGGCTCGTCGGTGTCTGTGGCTTCGGTTATCTCGTCGGTTTCACGCCGGCGCTGAAGCTGGTCGGCCAGACCTCGATGCGCACGGTGACCGACTACACGTTTGGCGTCATCCCGATGTTCCTCTTGATGGGAACGTTCGTCAGCAATTCCGGCATGAGCCGCGAACTATTCCGCGCAGCGAACGGCTTTGTTGGACATTTGCGCGGCGGCCTGGGGATCGCGACCGTTGCCGCCTGCGGCGGCTTTGCCGCGATCTGCGGCTCGTCCGTCGCGACCGCCGCGACGTTTTCGGCGGTGGCCTATCCGGAGATGCGGCGGTTCGGCTATCCGCAATCCTTCGCTACCGGCGTGATCGCGGCGGGCGGCACGCTGGGGGCGATGCTGCCGCCATCGACCGTGCTTGCGGTCTACGGCATCATCACCGAGCAGGACATTGGAAAGCTGTTCATCGCCGGCATCATTCCCGGCCTGCTGGCGATGACCATGTACATGATCACCATTGCGCTGATCGGCTATTTCCGGCCCGGGTTTCTGCCGAAGGGCGTGACGACCACCTGGCGCGAGAAATTCGCCGGGCTGAAGGATATCTGGGCGCCGGTGCTCTTGTTCGTATTCGTGATCGGCGGGCTCTACGGCCTGCCGTTCCTGCCGCGTTTCACCCCGACCGAAGCCGGCGGTGTCGGCGCCACCGGCGCGTTCCTCATCGGTGTATTCACCGGGCGGTTGGACAAGGCGAAGATCCTGAATTCGCTGCTGCAGGCGACGCGCACCGCGGCAGCGGTGTTCACGGTGCTCATCGGCGCACTGATCTTCGGGTATTTTCTCACGGTGACGCAGACGCCGCAAAAGGTCACGGAACTCCTCACCGGCCTCGGCCTCGGCAGCTACGGCGTGCTCGCCGTCATCATGGTAATGTATCTGGTGCTGGGATGCCTGATGGACGCCATGGCCATGATCATCCTGACCGTACCGATCATCTTTCCTGTGGTCATGCATCTCGGCTTCGATCCGATCTGGTTCGGCGTCATCATCGTGATGACGGTGGAATTGGGCCTGATCCATCCGCCGGTCGGGATGAACGTCTTCGTCATCAAAAGCGTGGTCAAGGACGTCTCCTTTGCCACGATTTTCCGCGGCGTGATCCCGTTCGTGGCGACCGACCTCATCCGCCTGGTCATCCTGATCGCATTCCCGCTATTGGCGACCTGGTTGCCGCAACGCATGATGGCGCATTGATGCCGGCGCCGCAGCTCCAGACCAAATATGTTTTCACCATCACCGCTTATATCGGCGAGGTGACTTCCGCCGGCGAGATCGGCACCGGCGTCCGCCGCATCATTCCAATCACTGGCGGCGAGGTGAAAGGCGAAAACGTCAACGGGAAGGTCTGCGCCTTCGGGGCCGACTTTCAGATCATCCGGCCGAATGAGCTGATCGAGCTGGAGGCGAAATACGCCTTCGAGACCGAGGATGGCGCGGTGGTCTATGTCGAAAACAAAGGCATCCGCTTCGGGCCGCTCGAGCTGTTGCAGAAGCTAAAGCGCGGCGAGCCGGTCGACCCAAAATCGATCTATTTCCGCACCGTACCGAGGTTCGAGACCGGCAGCGAAAAGTATCGCTGGCTGATGGAGCACCTCTTCGTCGCCTCGGCCGCCCGCCACGCCGACCGCGTCGTCATCGACGTGCATCAGGTGTTGTGAGGTTTCGGATCGTAGGGGGGTTGAGCTCTTCGCGAAACCTATCACCTTCGCCGGTTGCAATTGATGGGTATCGCCAACGGGGCCGGACTCGTTAGCTCAACATCCTACAGGTTACGAACTACAGGTTACGAACTAGCATTGTCATTCCGGGATGCGCCGCAAGGCACAGTCCGGAATGACGGTCTGAGTTCTGGCTCGACCCCGGGACAACGAGCATCGTATTGACTCCTCCCGAAATCGTTATAGAATATAACTATTCTAAATAGGAAATAATAGAGCACATGGGAAACGCCGCCTCTGCCGAGCATGCAGCGCTGCTGAAAATCGAAAAAACCGGCGCAGTATTGACCGTGGGCCTCAACCGCCCCGCCAAACGCAACGCGCTGAACGACGGCATCATCCTCGCAATCCAAGACTGCTTCTCCAACCTCCCTGATGGCACCGGCGCCGTGGTCATGCACGGCATCGGCGACCATTTCTCCTCCGGCCTCGATTTGTCCGAACTGACCGAGCACGATGCGACTGAGGGTCTCGTGCATTCGCAGATGTGGCACCGGGTGTTCGACCGCATTCAATATAGCCGCGTGCCTGTCATCGCCGCGCTCAAGGGCGCCGTGATTGGCGGCGGGCTGGAGCTTGCCTGCGCCGCGCATATCCGCGTCGCCGAGCCATCAGCGTATTTCGCGCTGCCCGAGGGCCAGCGCGGCATTTTCGTTGGCGGCGGCGGTTCGGTGCGGCTGCCGCGGCTGATCGGGGTCGCGCGGATGACCGACATGATGTTGACCGGGCGGGTTTATTCCGCGACCGAGGGTGCAGCCTACGGTTTTTCGCAATATCTGACCGAGGCAGGCGGTGCGCTGCCGAAGGCGATGGAATTGGCCGAACGGGTCGCGTCGAATGCGCCGCTGACCAATTTTGCCGTGCTGCAGGCGCTGCCGATGATCGCGGAGGCCAACCCGCAGACCGGGCTGTTGATGGAGTCACTGATGGCGACGGTGGCGCAGAGCGACAAGGAAGCAAAACGCCGCATTCGCGCATTTCTGGATCGCAAGACTGCAAAAGTGAAGCCGAGCTGACATGAGCGCCAAGCCCAACCTGTCTACCCCGGTCGAAAGCGGCGCGGCGCGCGCCATCCACCCATTGCGCGCGATCTCGTTCGGCAATCCGGCCGTGATCATCGAGCGCCGTGACGACGGCACCCTCTATCTGCGGCCGAAAGCCCAGCTGCGCGATTATCCGCGGCGCATCACCGATCGCCTGCACCATTGGGCCAATGTCGAGCCCAACCGCGTGTTCATGGCCGAGCGCGACGCCGGGCGCGGCTGGCGCGAGATCACCTACGCGCAGCTTCTGGCGTCGAGCCGGCACATTGCATCCGCCCTGTTGGCGCGCGGCCTTTCGGCCGAGAGGCCGATCGTCATCCTCTCCGGCAATTCGATCGACCACGCATTGCTCGCCTTCGGCGCGCTCTATGCGGGGATTCCGTTCTGCCCGGTATCGCCGGCATATTCGCTGGCGTCGAGGGATTACGGCAAGCTGGGTTCCGCGATGAAGCTGCTCACGCCTGGTCTGGTATTCGCCGAGGACGCCGACAAGTTTGCCGATGCGCTGTCAGCCAATGTGTCGTTGGGGACCGAAATCGCTGCCTGCCGCGGCTCAATTCCCGGCCGCGATGTGACGAGGTTTGCTGATCTGTTGGCCGCACCGGAGCACCCGCGCCTCGATACTATCCATGACGCCATCGGCCCGGATACGATCGCAAAATTCCTGCTGACGTCGGGCTCGACCGGAAATCCCAAGGCGGTCATCAATACCCAGCGGATGATCTGCGCCAACCAGGTGATGCTGCGCGAGACCCTGGCGTTCTTGAAGGACGAGCCGCCGGTCATCGTCGATTGGCTGCCGTGGAATCACACTTTTGGCGGCAATCACAATATCGGGCTGACGCTGTTCAATGGCGGCTCGATGTATCTCGACGAGGGCAAGCCGATGCCGGGCGGCATCGAGGAGACGGTCAGGAACCTTCGCGAGATCTCGCCGACGGTGTATTTCAACGTTCCCAAGGGCTATGAATCGCTGCTGCCGTATTTGCGCGACGATTCCACGCTGCGCGCGAATTTCTTCTCCCGGTTGCACGCGATGTTCTTTAGCGGTGCGGCATTGTCGCCATTCGTCTGGAACAGTCTCGATGAACTCGCGGTGCAGGAAACCGGTTTTCGCGTGCCGATGCTCACCGGCTTGGGCGCGACAGAAACTTCGCCGTTCTTCATGTCGGTGACCCCCGCCACCAGCCGCTCCGGCCATGTCGGCCTTCCCGTGCTGGGCAATGATGCAAAGCTGGTCCCCAACAACGGCAAGCTGGAAGTTCGCGCCAAGGGACCGAATGTGACGCCGGGCTATTGGCGCCAGCCGGAATTGACCGCGGCTGCGTTCGATTAAGAGGGCTTTTACAAATTCGGCGACGCGCTGAAACCGGCCGACCCCAATGATTTCGACGCCGGCTTCGATTTCGACGGCCGCATTGCCGAGGATTTCAAGCTTGCCAGCGGCACCTGGGTCAGCGTCGGTCCGTTGCGCGCGCGTTTCGTCGGCGCCTGCGCGCCGCTGGTGCGCGATGTCGTGATCGCGGGCATCAACCGCGATGAAATATCCGCGCTGGTGGTGCTCGACCTCGATGGCTGCCGGTTGGTCAATCCGGCGCTTGCGCCTGATAACATCGCCGCCGCGGCATCCGATCCGATCGTCCGAGCGGAATTTCGTGAGCGGTTTACGAAGTTTCTGGCGCGGGCAACGGGTTCCTCGACGCGCATCACGCGCGCGATCCTGCTCGACACGCCGCTGTCGATCGATCGCGGCGAAGTCACCGACAAGGGCTCGATCAACCAGCGCGCGGTGATCGAGCTTCGCGGCGCGTTGATCGAGACGCTCTATTCGCCGACGCCGCCGCCGCAGGTGATCACGGTTATCTGAATTCGAACAGGATTTTGCCAGGGAGAGAACCATGCAGTTGAAGGATCAGGCCGCCATCGTCACCGGCGGTGCATCGGGATTGGGCGCGGCGACGGCGCGTCGGCTGGCGGCGGAGGGCGCCAAGGTCGCCGTGTGCGATCTCAATACCAAGCTCGCCGAAAGCGTCGCGGCTGAAATCGGCGGGGTCGCCGTGACCTGCGACGTCGCGGACGCGGCGTCGGCCGAAGCCGCGGTGGCGGAGGCGTCCAGGGCGCATGGTCCGGCCCGCGTGCTGGTGAACTGCGCCGGCATCGGCGTGGCCAAACGCGTGATCGGCCGGGACGGTCCGATGCCGCTCGGCGATTTCGACAAGGTGATCAAGGTGAACCTGATCGGCTCGTTCAACATGCTGCGGCTCGCGACCGCGGAAATGTCGAAGCTCGAGCCGCTTGCCGGCGGCGAGCGCGGTGTCGTGATCTCCACTGCGTCGGTCGCGGCCTATGACGGCCAGATCGGCCAATCCGCTTATTCGGCGTCCAAAGGCGGGATCGTCGCGATGACGCTGCCGATCGCGCGCGAGCTGGCGCAGTTCGGCATTCGCGTGCTGACCATCGCGCCGGGGCTGTTCCTGACGCCTCTGCTGGCCAATTTGCCGCAGGAGGCGCAGGACAGCCTCGCCGCGTCGATCCCGTTCCCGCGCAGGCTTGGGCAGGCCGACGAGTTCGCCTCGCTGGCGCTGCACATGATCGACAACCCCTATCTGAACGGCGAGGTGGTGCGGCTCGATGCCGCGCTTCGCATGGCGCCGCGCTGAGGTAGACGCATGTTCGTCCATCGGCGCGACGTGCAGATTCAGTGGGGCGACTGCGACCCCGCCAACATCGTCTACTATCCGCGCTATTTCGCGATGTTCGACGATTCGACCTCGATCATGTTCGAAGCCGCCGGTTTCTCCAAGCAGGACATCATTCACAAATACGGCCTCGTCGGCATTCCCATGGTGGACACAAGGGCGAAATTCTACATCGCCTCAACGCATGGGGACTGGATCGCGATCGAAAGCCGGATCGAGAGTTTCAAGCGCTCAAGCTTCGAGGTAACGCACAAGGTGTTCAAGGACGATGCGTTGGCGATCGAGGCCTTCGAAACCCGCGTGCTGGTCGGCCGTCATCCGGACGACCCAGCAAAGCTGAAATCGGCACCCTTCCCGCAGGAGATCATTGATCGCTTCATGCAGGGCTGACTCAAGCCGCTGCATGACCTAAAGAAGGGGCTGAAACAGCGATTGAACTTTGCTTTAGATCATAAAGAATATCTTCAAGGGAGGAATGAATGAAGAAGGCTCTTCTGTCCACTGCTGTGATCGCGGCGGCGCTGGCGCTGCCGGGCTCGCCTGTGATGGCGCAGACCAATGAAATCACCATCGGCATCTCGATCTCGACCACCGGCCCCGCCGCGGCGCTCGGCATCCCCGAGCGCAACGCGCTCGACTTCGTCCCGAAGGAGATTGGCGGCGTGCCGCTCAAATTGATCGTGCTGGATGACGGCGGCGATCCGACCGCGGCCACCACCAATGCGCGCCGGTTTGTGACCGAATCCAAAGCCGACATCATCATGGGCTCCTGCACCACGCCGCCGACGATTGCGGTCTCTACAGTGGCCAACGAAGCCGGCATTCCGCATTTCGGACTGGCGCCGTTTCCGATAAACGAAGCGCGCATGAAGTGGTCGGTCGACTTGCCGCAATCCATCCCGATCATGGGCAAGGTGCTGTACGAGCACATGAAGGCGCATGCCATCAAGACGGTCGGCTATATCGGCTACTCCGATTCCTACGGCGATCTCTGGGTCAACGACTTCAAGGCCCAGGCCGTGCCGATCGGATTGACCATGATCGACGAAGAGCGCTTCGCCCGTCCGGATACTTCGGTCGCCGGCCAGGTGTTGAAGCTCGTCGCTGCCAATCCCGATGCGATCCTGATCGGCGCCTCCGGCACAGCCGCGGCGCTGCCGCAGACCGCGCTACGCGAACGCGGCTACAAGGGCCTGATCTATCAGACCCACGGCGCCGCCAGCATGGACTTCATCCGCATCGCCGGCCCCGCGGCCGAGGGCGTCATCATGGCGTCGGGACCGGTGATGTCGCCGGAGACGCAGCCGGACAGCGCACTGACCAAGAAGCCGGGGCTCGCGCTCAACACCGCCTATGAGGCCAAGTACGGCGCCAACAGCCGCAGCCAGTTCGCCGGCCATTCCTACGACGCTTTCGAAGTCATGAAGCGTGTCATCCCGGCGGCGCTGAAAGCGGGCAAGCCCGGCACGCCGGAATTCCGCGAGGGACTCCGCCAGGCCTTCATCAGCGAAAAGGAAATCGTCGCGACGCAAGGCGTCTACAACTGGACCGAAAAAGACCGCTACGGACTGGATGATCGCTCACGGATTTTGCTGACGGTGAAGGACGGGAAATACGTTCCGGCGATGTGAGGCGCCGGAGTATCCTCACACTGCTGTTGTCAGCCGCGAAAGCGGGTGATCCGGTACTCCGGGATGCCGGCAATTGAGCCGAGAAGGCGCTGCGTAGATCCCGGCGCACAACGAGTGAGAGCGCAGCTAAATCGCGCTCTCGCCTTCGTGCTGGAAGCCGAGATAGCTCGCGGCGACGCGCTGGTTGCTTGCGATCTCGCCGGCCGATCCGCTCAGGATGAATTCGCCGAGCTCCATCACATAGGCGCGGTCGGCGATCTGCAGCGCGGATTGCGCGTTTTGCTCGACCAGCAGCACCGAAACCCCGGAGGCGCGCAATTCGCCGATGGTGCGGAAGATGTCCGCGACGATAATCGGCGCGAGGCCAAGACTCGGCTCGTCCAGCATCAGCAGTTTTGGCGCGCCCATCAGCGCGCGGCCCATCGCCAGCATTTGCTGCTCGCCGCCGGACAGCGTT
>JBJMTR010000305.1:0-7380 GCA_045811565.1 Bradyrhizobium sp. | reverse complement strand
GGTCGAACGGGGCCTGTTCGAAAGCCGGGCACGGGCACGCGCGGCCATCGAGGCCGGCCGCATAATTGCCGACGGCAAGCCCGTCATCAAAGCCTCGGAAATCATTGCGCCGGACGCCGCCTTGTCCGCCCAACCCGCGCATCCCTATGTCTCGCGCGGCGGCGTCAAGCTGGCCGGCGCGCTGGAACAATACCCGATCGACATCGAGGGTCATGTCTGCCTCGACGTCGGCGCGTCGACCGGCGGCTTCACCGAGGTGTTGCTGGCGAACGGCGCCAGCCTGGTGTTCGCCATCGACGTCGGCCACGGCCAGTTGCATCCCTCGCTGCAAGGTCATCCCAACATCGTATCCATGGAAAACACCGACATCCGCTCGCTTGAGGGCAAGCGGCTGCCGGCGCGGCCGGATATCGTCGTGATCGATGTCAGCTTCATCTCGTTGAAGGCCGTGCTGCCGGTGGCGCTGGAGCTGGCCGCGGCGCCGATGCATCTGCTGGCGTTGATCAAGCCGCAATTCGAGGCGCAGCGAAAACATTCCAAGCGCGGCATTATCCGCAACGCAATGGTGCATCAGGAAATCTGCGACGACATCGCGGCATTCGCAGCCTCACTCGGATGCACCGATATCCAGGTCTTTCCGTCGTCGATCACCGGCGGCGACGGCAATATCGAGTTCTTCATCGGCGCGCGCCGTGGCTGAGCATCTGGTCATCGATCATGTCGGCCATTTTGGCGACGGCGTCGCCCTCGCCGGCGGACACAATGTGTACGTGCCCTATGCGCTCGGCGGCGAGACCGCGGAGGTCGAAGCCGTTCCGGGTCATCCCGATCGCCGACGCCTGCTCGCGGTCGAGCGTGCGAGCCCGGAGCGGATCAAGCCTTTCTGCCCGCACTTTGGAATCTGCGGCGGTTGCGCGATCCAGCACTGGGAAACCGAGCGGTACCGCGCCTGGAAGCGCAATCTCGTCGTCGAGACGCTGGCACAGGCGAAGCTCGCCTGCGAAGTTTATCCGCTGGTCGACGCCCATGGCCTCGGCCGGCGGCGGATCACGCTGCACGCCCGGATGGGCACGCACGGCGTGCTCAAGGTGGGCTTTGCCGCGGCCGGTTCGCACGACATCATTCCCGTCGATCGCTGTCCTGTCATTGCCCCCGGCTTGAGCAGAGCGCTCGACGCGGCCTGGGCGCTGGCCGAACCGCTGATATCAACCGGAAAACCGCTCGACATCCAGATCACCGCCACCGACAACGGGCTCGATGTCGACGTGCGCGGCTCCGGCCCCGTGACGGCCAAGACGCTCACAACGCTGTCACGCGTCGCCGAGCAGCACCGTCTGGCGCGGCTGACGCGCCACGGTGAGCTGGTGGTGCTCCGGTCGCCGCCGACAATCGCGATCGGCACCGCGCGGGTCACCCTGCCGCCGGGATCGTTCCTGCAAGCGACCGTTGCCGGCGAGGAAGCGCTCGCCGCGCTGGTGAACGATCACTGCAAACGCGCCAGGCACATCGCCGACCTGTTTTGCGGTGTTGGGCCGTTTGCGTTGCGGCTGGCCGCGAAATCGCGGATCGCCGCGTTCGACAGCGACGCCGGCGCGGTCAGTGCCTTGCAGAAAGCGGCGACCTCGACGTCCGGACTAAAGCCGGTCAAGGCCGACGTGCGCGACCTCTTTCGTCGTCCGCTGGTGCCGCAGGAATTGCGCGACTACGATGCGATCGTATTCGATCCGCCGCGGCAAGGCGCCCAGGCGCAAGCGACGCAGCTCGCCGCCAGCAAGATTCCGACAGTGGTTGCGGTGTCCTGCAACGTCACGACATTCGCCCGTGACGCCAAAATCCTGATCGATGGCGGCTACGGAATCGACGGCGTCACGCCGGTCGACCAGTTCCGCCACACCCCGCATGTCGAACTGGTTGCGCGGTTCGTGCGCAAGCACTGACCGCTACCGTCTCCAGAATCGTAGGGTAGGCAAAGCGGCAGCGTGTGCCCACCATTCGAGATACGGACCGATCAGAGATGGCGGGCACGGCGCTAAGAGCGCCTTTGGCCTCCCTACGGCAAGTCTACCGTCCCCAGCGGTCCTGCCAGATCTTTTCGCCGATCAGGCAATTCACGCGCGGTTCTTTATCAGCCACCGGCACGACCCGGCGTTCCGGCATGCGGCCCGCGACTTCGAGCAGAAGTTTTGTCCGGATCGCTTCCTTGAATTTTTCGCGATCCTTGATCGTCACCACGAAGGAACCGGGTCCGCCGATCACGCAGTCCTCGTAATAGTAGTCGAGGTTGTCGATATCCATGGTGGAATAAGACGGCTCCTTCACCATGATCGGGAGGCCGTTAATGACGATCCCCTTCTCCAGCGCCGCGTCGCGCGCGGTGACGACGGGAGCGCCGTTATTGTTGGGACCGTCGCCTGAAATATCGATCACGCGGCGTAACCCGCGATGCGGGTTCTCGTCGAACAGCGGCATCGCGAAATTGATCGCGCCCGAGATCGAAGTACGCGAGGCCCGGCGGATCGGGGTCTTCATGATCTCGTTGGCGACGGCATCGGCCGTTTCGGGACCGTCGATCACCCGCCACGGGATGATGATCTTCTGGTCGCTGGAAGCCGCCCACTCGAAATAGGTCACCGAGATCTTGCCGTTGGGGCCGGTCTTCAGCGCCTGCAAAAATTCCTTGGAGACAATCGCCTGCGCATAACCCTCGCGCTGGATCGCTAACTCGTCCATGTCCATCGAATAGGAGACGTCGACGGCAATAATCAGTTCGACATCGACGGACGGCGCGGCTTCCTTGTCAGCCAATTGACGGCCCGCCTGGTCGGTTGGACCTGGCGCGGCAATGCCCGCCACATCGCCGCCTGTCAGCATGCCGGCGACCAGCACAGCCCCGATCGAGACATACCAGCGCATAGCGGCCCTCCCGTCGTACCACGCAATGGTGACACGCAAATTGCGCCCCGCAAAGCGCGAACATTGCTTGCCCTTCACATTCGAGTTAGCCCCGAAGCTGCCGCGATTTGGGCAGCCGTTTGCCCGCTGCGCAAACTGGTGCCCGCGACGTTCAGGAAGCCGCGCGCCTGATCGATCCGGCCGGCCAGTGGTGTCTCGAGGCGCGTGCAGGTCCTGCGGCTGCTCGCCGCCAATCCCGCCGTGCGGGTCAAACAACCAAAGAGCGTGCTCTATTACGCCGCGAAGGCCGCGGAACTGGATGAGCCCCGGCGCGATGGCGGCGCCGATCGGCCTAAAACTGTCCCAGAACGCCCAGTTCCAGGACCGGCCAGGAGCTTGTAAACTGATCGAGACAGCCGTCAGCCGCGGCGATCGGAACATGACGCAGCGCCTGGCGGAATGCCGCGCCAACCGATCGAGGCACGGCGCCGTCAGGGCCCTTTCGGTTCTCATTGAACCATTAGAAAACGCTCCGAGAGATGCCGTTGGAATGATCGATACCGTCACCAAGCCAAAAACCAAGGTCAAGACCAAGGTAGAGCGGCCGCGCCTGCACAAGGTCATCCTCCTCAACGACGACTACACGCCCCGCGAATTCGTCGTCACCGTGTTGAAGGCGGAGTTTCGCATGACCGAGGACCAGGCCCACAAGGTCATGATCACCGCGCATCAGCGCGGCGCATGCGTGGTCGCCGTCTTCACCAAGGATGTCGCGGAGACCAAGGCGACGCGCGCCACCGACGCCGGGCGCGCCAAGGGCTATCCGTTGCTGTTCACGACAGAGCCAGAGGAATAGCAGGAGCTCCAGCCGGCGGCGTTTCGTCCAGCAATCCGTAAACGCGCTCGGCCCTTGAGAAGCCGGCGATTGGAAACTCGCCGAGATCGCTCCAGCCGCCGCTGCAGATGCCGGCAAATCCTTCAGATGCCACGATCGTGCGGTTGAGGAGGCTGGCGATCTTTTCCAGCCGTGCCGCAAGATTGACGGCAGGACCGATGCAGGTGAAATCCAGCCGGTTGCCACCGCCGATATTGCCGTAAAGAACATTTCCGACATGCAGGGCGAGCCCGAAGCGGAAGCGCTCAGCGGATTTACCGATCGGATAGTGCATTTCAGCAACGCTATCGCGAGATTCGCGAGCAGCTTCCAGGACACGCGAGCAAACCTGCGTGACGTCGCCGACATATTCATCAATCGGGAAAACCGCGAGCAGACCATCACCCATATATTTCAGGACTTCGCCGCCGTGCTTCCTGATTGAAGCTACCTGGCAGTCGAAATAGCGATTGAGAATGTCCACCACGGTTTCGGCCGGCAGCCGATCCGACAGCGCGGTGAAGCCGCGCAAATCGGACAGCCAGATCGCGGCGTGCATCGTCTCGGTATGGCCGCGGCGTATCTGGCCGCCCATGATCCGTTCGCCGGCGCGGTTACCGACATAGGTATCGAGCAGCGTCACGGCGGTGCTGCGTAACTGGATGATTTCGGCCAGCCGGGCCAGCGGGGGTACCAGCGATCGCAGCGCGTCCAACTGCGCGTCCGTGAAACCGCCCGGCTGCTTTGTGGTCCAGCTCGAGGCGTGAACAGAGCTATCGCCAGTAAACATCAGCGGCAGGGCGATGTAATCGGTCACGCCTTCGGCGCTCATGTCGTCGATGATCGGAAAGCGTTTGCTCTGCGGATCATCCGAACGGGCGCGAACTTCGATTCCTTTCTCGAAGACTAGACGCAACGGGCTGCTTTGAAATTCCGGCGAATCCAGAATATCGAAATCGACCGCGCCGACTTCGACCTCGGCGCCCGGTCGCCAGATGAAATTGCGGCCAAAGATGTCGGGATGCAAGGTGCGGACGAAAACGCCGACGCGCCAAAGCGGCAAACCGGCCGCCACCGCGCGCTCGCAGCTTTCCGCCATCATCTGCGCTGGACTGGCCGCCGACCTCGCGCCGTCGATCAGCCAGCCGATCAGCTTCTGTAATTCCGAAACGTTCATGGAGCCACCCGGCCGAGCACGAAATCAGGCAGCCGGCATTATAGGCGGTCAGCCGCCAATTTGCCCGCGATGCCGCAGGAAATGATCCGCCAGTACGCAGGCCATCATGGCCTCGCCGACCGGCACCGCGCGGATACCGACGCAGGGGTCGTGACGGCCTTTTGTCATGATGTCGGTATCGGTGCCCTTGCGATCCACGGTGCGGCGCGGCGACAGGATCGACGAGGTCGGCTTCACCGCAAAGCGTACCACCACCGGCTGTCCCGTCGAGATGCCCCCCAGAATGCCGCCGGCGTGGTTGGATAGAAACCGCGTGCCGTTATTGCCGGTGCGCATCTCGTCGGCGTTTTCCTCGCCGGACAATTCCGCGGCGCCAAACCCGGCGCCGATCTCGACGCCCTTCACCGCGTTGATGCTCATCATCGCGGCGCCAAGATCGGCATCAAGCTTGGCATAGATCGGCGCGCCCCATCCTGCCGGCACTCCCTCGGCAACGACTTCGATCACCGCGCCGATTGACGAGCCCTTCTTCCGGATACCGTCGAGATACTCCTCGAAGAAGGCGGCCTTGTCCTTATCGGGACAAAAGAACGGATTGCGCGCGATCTCGTCCCAATCCCACTTTGCGCGATCGATCTTGTGCGGGCCCATCTGCACCAGCGCACCGCGCACCTTCACGTCGGGCAAGACTTTTCGGGCAATGGCACCCGCCGCAACCCGTGTCGCGGTCTCGCGCGCCGACGAGCGGCCGCCGCCGCGATAATCGCGCAGGCCGTATTTGGCTTCATAGGTGAAGTCGGCGTGGCCGGGCCGGAACTTGTCCTTGATCTCGGAATAATCCTTGGAGCGCTGATCGGTGTTCTCGATCAGCAGCGCGATCGGCGTGCCCGTCGTCACCTGCGCGCCGGTCTCGGGATGCGCCATCACGCCGGACAGGATCTTCACCGCGTCCGCCTCCTGGCGCTGGGTGGTGAAGCGCGACTGGCCGGGGCGGCGGCGATCGAGATCGCGCTGGATGTCCTCGTCGGTCAGCGGAAGCAGCGGCGGGCACCCATCGACCACGCAGCCGATCGCGATCCCGTGGCTCTCGCCAAAGGTCGTGACCCGAAACATATGCCCGTAGGTGTTGAAGGACATTCGTCGCTTAGCTCGCAAATCCGTGCTGACCTGTCGTAACGCGAGGGGGCACGGCGGTCAAACAGGCAACGTTTCCTTAACTATATTTCTGCAGCCTGCCGTCACGAAACACATAGACCGCGCCCTGCTCGATGACCAGATCGGCGGCGCTCGAGGGCGTCTCAAGACCGAGGGCCACCATCAGCGCCCGTGCAGTGCCGCCATGGGCCACGGCAACGGTATCGACCAGCAGCGAATCGTACCAATCGCGCATCCGGAGTTGCACCGTGGCATAGGTCTCGCCGCCTTCCGGCGCCATCGTCCACTTCTCGGTCTGTCGCTTGGCAAACAGCACCGGATCGGCCGCTTGCATCTCGGCCAGCGTCGCGCCCTCCCAGACGCCGTAGCCGATCTCGCGGAGACGGTTGTCGAGCGAGTAGTCATCTGGCGGCAATTTCAATACGCGACGAACCAGTTCCATCGTTGACCGCGCGCGGCCGAGCGGACTTGAGACGAATGGCAGAGATGTCTTGTCGTGCCCGTCGCGCGCCAACCGGTCAGCGAGCAGGTGGCCGGCATGCGTCGCCTGGGTGCGGCCGAGATCGTTCAGCGGAACATCTTGCACGCCCTGCAGCCTGCCTTCCACGTTCCATGCCGTCTCGCCATGGCGGATATAGTAGATCGTCGGCATGCTCTACTCGGTCATCGCCGGCCTGACCCGGCAAACCATCCTGCAAAAAGTTCATATTGGATGGAGGTCGGATCAAGTCCGCGCATGGCGACAATGCCGACCGGTCAGTCCTTGCTCAGCGAGATATCCGGCGCGTCGGGACGCTTCATGCCAACGACGTGATAGCCGGAATCGACGTGATGCACTTCGCCGGTCACGCCGCGCGACAGATCGGAAAGCAGGTACAGCGCACTGTCACCGATCTCGTCGATCGTCACCGTGCGACGCATCGGCGCGTTGTATTCGTTCCACTTCAGAATGTAGCGGAAGTCGCCGATACCTGAGGCCGCCAGCGTCTTGATCGGCCCGGCCGAGATCGCGTTCACGCGGATGTTCTGCTCGCCGAGATCGGCGGCAAGATAGCGCACGCTGGCCTCGAGCGCCGCCTTCGCAACGCCCATGACGTTGTAGTGCGGCATCCACTTCTCGGCGCCGTAATAGGTCAGCGTCAGGATCGAGCCGCCGTCGGTCAAGAGCTTTTCGGCACGCTGCGCGATCGCCGTCAGCGAGTAGCAGCTGATCAGCATGGTCTTCGAGAAATTATCGGCGGTGGTCTCGAGATAGCGGCCGTCGAGCTGGTCCTTGTCCGAG
>JBJMTR010000304.1:0-4317 GCA_045811565.1 Bradyrhizobium sp. | reverse complement strand
CGCGATATTCAGCTTGTCGCATTTGGTGATGTCTTTGAGGGCGCGGGCGACCCGTGAGATCTCCGTCATCAGCTGCGCCTGTTCGACCTCGTCGAGATCGATGATCTCCACCGCGCCCTCGCGTCGCGGCACCAGCAACAGCCACGGATAATGCGCGTCCTTGATGACCAGCACGCGGCACAGCGGCAAATCGCCGATATCGATGGTGTCTTTTTTGAGCTGTGAGTGCAGCGACCAGGCGGAGGCGGGCATGAGGGTTCCAAACGCCCGATAGCCATCGGGCACATAAAATGTCTTCTGCGGGGCACTGACGCGGCTTCATATCAAGGCGTGACCGTCCGCGAAAGCGGATGGTCCAGTACCGGCGGCCTCTCTTTCGATGGGTGGCCCGAGTTTGCTGGATACCCAGCGTTCGCGGGGATATGACGGCGGAAGCCCCGCTTGCTTTCCGGGCCTTTTGGCCCCAAATAGGGGCCGGGAGATTGGCGGTGGACGAGCCACTCGCCAACCGGGTCAGGTCCGGAAGGAAGCAGCCCTAACGAGGTCCGGATCGGGTCGCTCGTCAGTCTCCTACCTGTTTTTCGAGCGAATCGCGCTGGAAGCGGTGACCCGTGTTTTGCGCTTGATTCCGTTCCTTTCCGCAAGCCGGCTCCGAGAGACAATCAATTTGCGGATCGACCGATGAACGACGCTGGCGCTCCCTCCAATCAGCCCGACAGCGCCGATCAGGGCGGCTTCGATCTCGGCGGCGCGCCGGAGGCCGCAAAGCCCTACCGCGTCCTGGCACGGAAATACCGCCCCTCCAGTTTTAACGACCTGATCGGCCAGGAAGCCATGGTCCGCACGGTTTCCAACGCGTTCGAGACCGGGCGGATTCCGCAGGCCTGGATTTTGACGGGAGTGCGCGGGGTCGGCAAAACCACCACGGCGCGGATCCTGGCGCGTGCGCTGAACTACGAATTGCCCGACGGTTCGGTAAAAGGACCGAGCATCCGGATGCCGGTGCTTGGCTTGCACTGCCAAGCGATCATGGAAAGCCGGCACATGGACGTGCTGGAAATGGACGCCGCGTCCCACACCGGCGTCGATGACGTTCGTCAAATCAATGACAGCGTGCGCTATGCGCCGGCGAGCGCCCGCTACAAGGTCTACATCATCGATGAAGTCCACATGCTCTCGACCGCGGCCTTCAACGCGTTCCTGAAAACGCTGGAGGAACCGCCGGAGCACGCCAAATTCGTCTTCGCCACCACCGAAATCCGAAAAGTTCCGGTGACGGTGCTGTCGCGCTGCCAGCGTTTTGACCTGCGCCGGGTCGAGGCCGACGTGCTGATGGCGCATCTCGCTAATATCGCCGCCAGGGAGGGCGTCGAGGTCGAGCCGGAAGCGCTCGGCATCATCGCCCGTGCGGCGGAAGGCTCGGTACGCGATTCGCTCTCGCTGTTCGACCAGGCGATCGCCCATGCCGCGGGCGCCGTGCGCGCGGACGCGGTCCGCCAGATGCTCGGCCTGGCCGACCGCACCAGGGTGATCGACCTCTTCGACTCGCTGGCGCGCGGCGACATCGCCAGCGCGTTCAAGGAGTTCCGCGCGCAATATGATGTCGGCGCCGATCCGATCGTGGTGCTGTCCGATTTGGCCGAATTCGTCAATTTCGTCACCCGTGTGAAGATCGTCCCTGCGACCGCCGACAATGTCGCCTTCGGCGAGACCGAGCGGGTGCGCGCACGCGAATTCGCCTCAAAACTCTCGATGCGGGTGCTATCGCGGATGTGGCAGATGCTGCTCAAGGGCATTGCCGAAGTTCAGACCGCAACGCGGCCGGCGGCGGCGGCGGAAATGGTGCTGGTGCGCATCGCCTATGTCGCGGATATGCCGACGCCGGACGAAGCGATCAAGATGCTCGAGCAAAACGGCGGCGGGTCACAGGTGGTCTCGGGCGGTGCCGCGCCGCGGAGCTTGCCGGCTTCAACCGTATCCTCGATCTCCTCTTCACCCTCCGTGCGCACATCCGGCGCGCCGCGGGCGAGCGCCGAGGCCTCCGCACTCCCGGTTGCGCCGTCCGCAGAGACGCAGTCCGCACCCGCGCTCCGCATCACCAGCTTTCCGCAGCTCGTCGCGCTCGCCGGCGAGAAGCGCGATCTCCTGACCAAGGGCGCCTTGGAAGCCGATGTGCGGTTGGTTCGGATCGAAGATGGGCGGCTTGAACTAGCGCTGGAACGCCAGGCCTCCCGCACGCTGGTCAATGATCTCTCGCGCAAGCTGGAACTATGGACCGGGCGGCGCTGGACTGTGATCGTCTCCAACGAGGCCGGCCAGCCGACGCTGCGTTCGCAAAACGAAGTTGCGAAGAACGCGCGCGAGCGCGCGGCGGAAGCCGATCCGCGCGTGCAGGAGGTGCTGGCGCGGTTTCCCGGCGCCAAGGTCATCGAGGTGCGCCGGCTTGCCGCCGAACTGCCGGTATCAGATATTGTCGGCGAGGACCCTACCGATCCTTCCGACGGCGACGATTGATGAAGAGTTCCAAAGGAAGCACCAATGGCTGACTTTCTCGGTATGATGAAACAAGCGGCGCAACTGCAATCCAAGATGCAGGCGATGCAGGAAGAGCTCGGCAATGTCGAGGTCGAGGGCGTTTCCGGCGGCGGACTGGTTGCCGTCCGCATGACCGCGAAGATGGAAGTGAAGGCGGTGAAGATCGATCCGTCGCTGATGAAGGCGGACGAGCGCGAGATCCTCGAAGATCTGCTGGTGACCGCGCATAACGAGGCGCGGCGCAAGGCGGAAGCTGCGATGCAGGAAAAGATGCAGGCGCTGACCGGCGGCCTTGGTTTGCCGCCGGGACTCGGTCTCACCTGAAATGGCCGTTGCGGTTGCCGGTCCTGAAATCGAACGTCTGATCCAGCTGTTGGCACGGCTGCCCGGTCTTGGGCCGCGCTCGGCGCGGCGCGCGGCGCTGCACCTGATCAAGAAACGTGAAGCGCTGATGACGCCGCTCGCCGGCGCGCTGCAGGTGGCAATCGAAAAAATCCAGGTCTGCAAGACCTGCGGCAATATCGATACGCAAAATCCCTGCACGGTATGCACCGATCCCCGCCGCGATCCCTCGATCATTGTCGTGGTCGCCGATGTCGCCGACCTCTGGGCGCTCGAACGGGCGAATGCGACCAATGGCCGGTATCATGTGCTCGGCGCGACGCTGTCGCCGCTCGACGGCATCGGCCCGCAGGATCTGACGATCGACGCGCTGGTGGAGCGCGCGCACGATCCGCAGGTGAACGAGATCATTCTCGCGCTGAATGCGACCGTTGATGGCCAGACCACGGCGCATTACATCACCGATCTGCTTCAGGATGCCGACGTCAGGGTGACGCGGCTGGCGCATGGTGTGCCGGTTGGCGGGGAGCTTGATTACCTTGATGAAGGTACGCTATCGGCTGCGATGCGGCAGCGGACGCTGTTCTAACCCAAAAACAAACGGAACTGACCGACATGACGAAACGATTCGGCATACGCTTGGGCTTTGCGGCAATCATGGTGGCGGCGTTGGCCGCGCCTTCCGCTGGCGCCCAGCAGGCCGAGCCTGCGCCGAAGCCCGGCAAGCCGATCAACGCGGGCGACGTGCTGTCCGGGGAGCTCAACGCCATGGAGGCTCGCGGCGGCAAGAAAGGCAAACAGATCGCCACCTACCAGCTCACCAGTGAGCCGCGTCGCCTGCCGCCGCCGAACGGCCTTTGCAATCTGGAAACGGGCCCGGAAACCTTCCAGCTCATCACCAACAACGATGCCCAGGCGGCGCAGCTGAAAAACTTCATCGGCAAGGAAATCTCTGTCAAGGTCGAGGAGGTCGCCTGCGCGCAGGATGCCGGCCAGCTGAGCGAGGCCGTCGTCACCAAATGGAGCGTGGTGACGAAGCATTGAACGACGCGACAGGCCACAACCACTGCTGTCATCGCCCGGCTTGACCGGGCGACCCAGTACGCCGCGGCCTCTCAAGCAAGCACAAACGTCTCTGATACTAGGTCACCCGGTCAAGCCGGGTGACGACACGGTGCTAAACCTTCACCGGCCCCAGTTCGTCAAAATGCCCGCGCCGCTGCAGCCATGCCAGCAGGATCAGGCTGGGGATCGCGACTAGCACGCAGATCACGAAGAACAGCGGCCATCCCGTGGCCTTCGCGACGTAGCCCGCGCCCGACGACAGATAGGTGCGTCCGACGGCGGCGAGCGCGGTCAATAGCGCGTATTGGGTCGCGGTGTGCAGCGGATTTTGGCACAGCGCCGACAGATAAGCGACGAAGATCACGGTGCCGATGG
>JBJMTR010000303.1:0-2316 GCA_045811565.1 Bradyrhizobium sp. | reverse complement strand
TGGCGAGACGGCAGGTTTGCTTTTGCAGATCGCCATAGGTCAGCTCGGAAACGGTGTCGGTGAAGGCGAGTTTACCTCCGCGTCCCTCCTCGACATTGCGGTCGAGCAACCAGGTCACCGCATTGTAGGAAGCGCTCATGCCGCGCCCCGAAAGCCCAAGCCTGCCACGACGCTTTCTCCCAGCTTTCTGAATTATAGTTCATAGAAAGCCACTACATCGGCTTGCTGTCAATCCTCATCGGCATTATGTTTCCGAAAACCGCGGATTCGCGGGGGGATATGACTGAAGAACGCGATCCCGAAACCGGCTTTCTCGAACAGCTTGGCCAGCGCGTCCGCACCATGCGCGCGTTGCGCGGCATGTCGCGAAAAGTGCTCGCAAAAGTTTCCGGCATTTCCGAACGCTATATCGCGCAGCTCGAGAGTGGCAAAGGCAACGTCTCGATCGTGCTGCTGCGCCGGGTGTCAAACGCGATGGGCGCCCATCTCGAGGATCTCATCCCCTCCACCGAGCCGGCGCCGGACTGGGCCGTGATCCGCGATCTCCTGCGGAAAGCATCGCCTGATCAGATCGTGCGGGTCAAGGATGTGCTCGCCGGCGGCAGCGCGTCGGCACAACGACGTCAATCGTTCTCAGGGATCGCGCTGATCGGCCTGCGCGGCGCCGGCAAGTCGACGCTTGGCAAGATGCTGGCAAAGAAAATCGGCTGGAGCTTTGTCGAATTGAACAAGGAGATCGAGGCGCAGAACGGCCTGTCGGTTGCCGAGATCATCGCGCTCTACGGCCAGGAAGGATTTCGGCGCATGGAGCAGGCCGCGCTCGGGCTATTGCTCGCGCGCAAGGAATTGATGGTGCTGGCGACCGGCGGCGGCATTGTCTCGGAACCTCTGACCTTCGACCTGATCCTGTCGTCGTTCTACACGATCTGGTTGAAGGCCGAACCGGAAGAGCACATGGCGCGGGTGCGCCGCCAGGGCGATCTGCGCCCGATGGCCGACGATCGGTCGGCGATGGCGGAATTGCGCAACATCTTGCTGAGCCGCGAGCCGCTGTATGCGCGCGCGTCAGCCGTGGTCGATACGGCAGGGCTTTCAGTGGATGGCGCCGCGGCGCGCCTCGTCGATGCGGTGGCGCCGGTGCTGCAGAACGAGGCGCGCACGTTCGCGCGAGGTTGACCCGCCGAATCCTGCATCAAACCAGCATCGATTTGACCGACGCCGCAGCGTCGCGCAGTCGCGGCAGAAAACGTTCGATCATTTCTTCGGTGGAAACGCGGTCGACATGCGCGCCCATGTTGATGGCCGCAATGATCGTGCCGTCATAACGCCGGACCGGCACCGAGATCGAGCGAAAGCCCGGCTCGGCTTCGCGATCGACCAGTGAATAGCCCCGCTCGCGATCATCGATGATGGCCTCCAGCAAGCGCTTCCTGTCGGTAACGGTGAACGGGGTCAGCGGCTTTAAATCCATCGCATCGAGCGCCGAGGCCAGTTCGTCGTTCGGCAGCCGTGACAGCAAGATGCGCCCGACCGACGTGCAAAACGCCGGCAGCCGATAGCCGACATCTATTCCCGCGGAGAATATTCGGGTCGGACTGGCGCGAGCGATGAAAACGACGTCGTTGCCATCGAGGATGGCCATCGAGCTGATTTCCTGCGCGTCGCTCGACAGCTTGTCGAGCGCAGGCTGCAGCACCGAAACGACATGGTTGGAGGAGAGGTACGCTGCCGCCAGCATCAGCACGCGCGGGGTAAGGCTGAATAGCTTGCCGTCGCTTGCCACGAAGCCCGCGCGCTCGAGAGTAAAGAGGATGCGCCGTGCGGTTGCTCTTGGCAGGTCTGCCGCCTTTGCAAGGTCGCTGAGTGTCATCGGGTGTCGCCCGCCGCCAAACAGCTCAAGAACGCGAAGACCGCGGTCCAGGCTTTCGATGAAATCGGTCGCGCCCCGGTTGTGCGCGTCATCGTGGCGTTTCAGCTTCGGCATGACCAGCCTCCGATCCGTTCGGCCAGCCGGCCCTAGTTGAAGCAGGCTTCTCAGTCCCGGCCCTTCAGTCCTGGCGGGGAAAACCGCTTGCCTAATGGGCATACTACGTTAAAATCGCCCATAAGTTCAATAGGCGAACAAGTCCATCTGCCGGATCGGCGGCGATTCAGCCCGGCGTCGTGCCTTCGAAAGGTTCTTGCCATGATGAGCCAGGAACAGAATGACCTGATCACCCGGACGGGCCCGAAGGATCCGTGCGGCAAGCTGATGCGGATGTACTGGCAGCCGGCGGCGCTGGTCGATGAGCTGCACGGGCCGCGGCCGGTACGCCC
>JBJMTR010000302.1:0-2272 GCA_045811565.1 Bradyrhizobium sp. | reverse complement strand
GCCGCCGCGGCGCGCCTAGCGCTTGATTCCCTCAAAACTCGCCGCGATGCCGCGCTGAAACAGCGACCAGTCAAATCCCAGTGCCAAGGCGGCATAGCCGCGTTCGATCATCTTGTTGGCCTGTTCCGGCGTGCGCGCGACGCCGCCAATCGGCACGCCGCTTTTCAAAATGCCTGCCTCGGCGCGGGCCATTAGCGCGAGCACTTCGGGATCATCAGGAAGGCCGCGCTTGTTGATGGAGGTGGCGAGGTCGCCGGGTCCGATGACCGCGAGGTCGATGCCGGGCGTCGCCATGATCTCGTCGATGCGATTGACCGCCTCGATATGTTCGATCGTGATCATGCAGATCATGTCATCGTCGGCGCTCGCCATGTAGTCCGCCATCGAGACGCCCCAGCGAAACGGGGCGTGGAACGGGCCCCAGAGTCGATCGCCGTTAGGCGGATAGCGCACGCTGCGCACCGCCTTTTCGGCATCGGTGCGGCTACAGATCATCGGAAAATTGATGCCGAGCGCGCCGATATCCATCGGTGCCTTGGCAAGCCAGGGCTCGTTGGCGGAGATCCGTACCATCGGTACGCAGGGCGTGCCCGAGGTGGCGGTGATCATCGCATGAGCCGAACCAAGATCGATCGGGCCGTGCTCGAGGTCGACGACGATCCAATCGAGCCCGGAACGGGCCATGATCTGCACGGTCTGGATGCTCGGGATGGTGGCAATCGCGCCGAAGGTGGGGCGCCCCTCCCGCCATAGCTTGCGGAGCCGGTTGAGGGCGGTGGGCATCGTGGACATCAAATCCAGGGCTCCAGTGCTTGCGCGATAAACTAGCAGCGCGGCGTGACGGCGAAAAGGAGCAAGCGCCGCTCAGGCCGGGACACGACCGCCGAAAAACGGCATGAGGGCCTGGCTCAGCGTGTGCGGACGCTTGGAGGTGAAAATCATTTCAGCGCCTGCTGTGTCGCTCTCGTCGCCGGGAGCACCAAGCAGATCGGAAACGCGCCGTGCGATCGCGGGCGCAGGGTCGATCCAGTCAACCGGCCAAGGTGCGAGCTTGACGAGCCGGTCCAGGAGCAGCGGATAGTGCGTGCAGGCCAGCACGATGGCGTCGGTACGGGCGGAGTCGCTGGCGCCGTTACCGATGAAGCAGGGCTTAAGTTCGGCCGAGATGTCGGCGTCGCTCACCTCATTGCCACTCAGCGCCGCTTCCGCCAGGGAGGCGAGCTCGGCCGAACCGACCAATGTGACCTCGCAGCCCTGCGCGAAATCGTGGATGAGACGTCGGGTGTATTCGCGCTTGACGGTGCCCTTGGTGCCGAGCACCGAAACGCGCTTGGTCTTCGACGTGGCGCAGGCCGGCTTAATTGCGGGAACCGTTCCGACGAACGGCACGCGGTATTCGCCGCGCAAATGCGACATCACCAGGGTGGAGGCCGTGTTGCAGGCGATCACAACCAGATCGGGCGCGTGGGAGACGATCAATCTGCCGATCAGCGGCACCACGCGCGCGATGATCTGTTCCTCGCTATGATGGCCATAGGGGAAGAACGCGTCGTCGGCGACATACACGTAATGCGCATCGGGTCGGGCGGCGACGATTTCACGCAACACGGTGAGACCGCCAAGACCGGAATCGAACACGAGAATCGTTGCGGGACCTGCCACGCGGCAATCCTAGCCGATCATCGGTTACGATTCAGTTGTTTTCGACGGAGGGGCGGATTGCTTGTTGCGCCGCCGCAGGCCGCGCCGGTAATTTGGAAAGATTGGGCGGATGGCTGTCCCTGAGCGCTTCTTCTACCGTTCGATGCAGACCGTCATATCTTCCTCGCTTACGTGCTGCTGGTGCCGGTCGTGATCCACCTCGCGGCCGTGACGTGGCATCGCTTCGTCAGGCGGGGTCGCGTCGCAGGGCGCATGATCGGAGCGCGCCGCGCCGATTGCGCGGTTTAGAATTTCTCCAATATAGAGCTTCTCCAACATAAGGCGTGCTTTTGCCCCTTCACGGGATAGCTGTCGGCATCGTATGGCATCACTCCTATCTTCGGCCCTCATTGAAAGAACTCTCATGTCCGTTGCGCCAATGCTTTCGAAGGCAACATTGCTTGCTGCTCTCGCTCTTGTGTCGGTCGCGGCCGCTGGCCCGGCGAATGCGCAAAGCGCGACCGAAATTCAATTGAGCTACAAGGACAAGAAATTCGATCCGGCCGAGATCAGCGTATCAGCCAATACGCCGATCGTGATCAAGTTGAAGAACCTCGACGCCAAGCCGATG
>JBJMTR010000301.1:0-2810 GCA_045811565.1 Bradyrhizobium sp. | reverse complement strand
GGCCTGCGACGGCCAGGTTCTGGTGCTGGAAGATATGCTGGGACTGTCGCCACGGACGCCAAAATTCGTACGCCGCTACGGCGATCTCGGCCCCGCGATCGAAGCCGCCATCGAAGGTTACGCCGCCGACGTGCGCGCCCGTGCATTCCCCGGGCCGGAACATGTCTACGGCATGAAGGCCAAAGGCTGAGGCGAGCCGATGGACTGGTCGCACCATCCGATTCCAGCGATGCGGTTGGAGACGCGCTTTGGTGATCGTATCGTACCGGCGTTTTGCCTGCGGCCGAAAAGCATCTGGGCGATGATTGCTGACGCGGCCGCCCGAAATCCCGACGGGGAAGCACTGGTCTGCGGTGAACGAAGAATGAGCTGGCGCGAAGTCGTGCGCGAATCCGCGAAAATCGCGGCTGGGTTTTCCAAACTGGGCCTGGAAAGCGGCGACCGCGTCGCGGTGTTGCTCGGCAATCGCATCGAATTCGTGCTGACGCTGTTCGCCGCGGCACATGCAGGTCTCGTGACGGTGCTGCTCAGCACGCGCCAGCAGAAACCCGAGATCGCGTATGTCCTGACCGACTGCGGCGCCAAATTGTTGATCCACGAAGCGGCGCTGTCCGACCGCCTGCCTGATGCCGCCGATGTTCCTGATCTAAAGCATCGGATTGCCGTCAATGACGAAAGCAAATCGCCATTTTCCGCGTTGCCCGACAACGCGCCTTCGCAGGCGCCTGCCGAGGTCGGCGAAGAAGATACCGCGATGATCCTGTACACGTCGGGAACTACCGGCCGGCCAAAGGGTGCGATGCTCGCGCATTGCAACATCATTCATTCGGCTATGGTCTTCGTGTCGTGCCTGCAACTCACCGCGGCGGATCGCTCGATTGCCGCCGTACCGCTCGCCCATGTCACCGGCGTGGTCGCCAATATCATGACCATGGTCCATTGCGCGGGCGCGCTGATCATCATGACCGAGTTCAAGGCCGCGGAATATCTGAGGGTGGCGACGCGTGAGCGCGTCACCTACACCGTGATGGTGCCGGCGATGTATAATCTCTGTCTGCTGCAGCCGGATTTTGACAGCTACGATCTGTCGAGCTGGCGGATCGGCGGCTTCGGCGGCGCGCCGATGCCGATTGCCACGATCGAAAAGCTGGACGCCAAGATTCCAGGCCTGAAGCTGATGAACTGCTACGGCGCGACCGAGACGACGTCACCGTCGACCATCATGCCTGGCGAGTTGACCGCTGATCACATCGATAGCGTCGGTTTGCCGTGTCCCGGCGCGCGGATCGTGGTGATGGACGCCGACGGCCGTGAGCTGCCGCGCGGCGGGATCGGCGAAATTTGGATTCACGGCGGCTCGGTGATCAAGGGCTACTGGAACAACCCGAAGGCGACGGCCGAAAGCTTTAGCGCCGGGTTCTGGCATTCCGGCGATCTCGGCGCAATCGACGAGCAGAATTTCGTGCGTGTGTTTGATCGGCAGAAGGACATGATCAACCGCGGCGGCCTGAAGATCTATTCCGCCGAGGTCGAGTCGGTGCTGGCAGGGCACCCCGCCGTGGTCGAGAGCGCGATCATCGCAAGACCTTGTCCGGTACTGGGCGAACGCGTCCACGCCGTCGTGGTGACCCGTAACGACGTTAGCAACGAGGCCCTGCGCGCCTGGTGTGCCGAGCGCCTGTCCGACTACAAGGTGCCGGAAACCGTGGCGCTCACCACGGAGCCCCTGCCGCGCAACGCCAATGGCAAGGTGATCAAGCGGCAGCTGCGTGAGGCCTTAATGGCCAGCTTAGCGGCCGTATTGTCGTGAGCAGGAAGCAGGCACCGTTCGAGCGTTAACGCTTTGATTGGGCTCGCTTTGCCTTGCCACCGCCATATCGATAGGGTAACGCCGCCGCCATGTGGGGATCGGGCGCCTGGCGCCGCCACCGCGGGGATGCCGGCCCCAGGGGATGGGATAGCTTTAAGTGCCTGAATTATTTGACGAAGTCGACGAGGAAGTCCGTCGAGACCAGCTCAAAAAGCTGTGGGACCAGTATTCGATCTACATCATCGCCGTCGCGCTGTTGATCATCGCTGGCGTCGGCGGCTGGCGGGGCTATCAGTACCTGGAAGCCAAGAAGGCCGCCGAGGCCGGTGCTGCCTTCGATAAGGCGGTCGAGCTCTCGGAAGCGACCAAGCACGCGGAGGCCGAAGCCGCTTTTGCCGATCTGGCGGCCAAGGCGCCGTCGGGATACCGCGTGCTGGCGCGGTTGCGCATGGCGGCAGAGGTCGCCAGCCGAGATCCGCAAGGCGCGGCAAAAATATTCGACGAGATTGCCGCCGACCGCAGCCTCGGGACCACTGAACAGGACCTGGCGCGGATTCGCGCAGCACAATTGCTGCTGGAAGCTACGACCTATCCGAACATGCTGCAGCGCCTTGAGCCCGCGACAGCAGCAAGTTCGAGCTTTCGCCATACCGCGCGCGAATTGCTGGCCCTATCGGCTTGGCGGGCCAACGACGCTACGGCGGCGCGGCAGTGGCTGGATCTGATTGCCAGTGACGGGGAGACGCCGCCTAGCCTGCGCTCGCGCGCCGAAGCGCTGCAGGCGCTGCTTCCGCCAGTCGCTAAAAGCTGACCCGATTGAGAGAACGAGTTGAGTGAGAGACCGACCATGCGCCGCTCGCAACGTTTGATCGCAGCCGCTGTTGCCGTCGCGCTTTGCAGCGTGCTGGCCGGCTGCGGAGGCGGCGGCCTGAGTAGTTTCGACCCGTCCGATCTGCTCGATTTCCTGGATACCAAGAAAAAGCTGCCGGGCGAACGCAAG
>JBJMTR010000300.1:0-8733 GCA_045811565.1 Bradyrhizobium sp. | reverse complement strand
GAGGCCATTAATCCCTTAGCCCCTGTATATTGGGCAAATGATTTGTTTTTGCGCCGAGCGATTTCCCTGGCGGCGGATATGGCAGAATCCGGGCGAACTCCTGCTCCCCGGACTCTCAGAAATGGCTACTCGCGCGCTTCTTTATCGGCGGCCCGCCGAACCCTCGACTCTTTTGGTCAAACACGGCTCCCAGGTGTTTGCGATCAGGCTGCGCAGACACCGCCGCGCGCGCCGCTATACGTTACGCATTCATCCAACCGACCGCGAAGCCATCCTGACCATGCCGCCGCGCGGCACGATTATCGAAGCCAAGGACTTCGCGCAGCTTCACGGCGGCTGGATCGCGGCGCGTCTCGGCCGTTTGCCGAAGGCGGCACCGTTTTATTCGGGCACGGTGGTGCCGTTACGTGGTGTACCGCACCGGATCGTGCATCGCTCGGGTGAGCGCGGCACGGTTTGGACCGAGACCCGCGACAGCGGCGAGAAGGTTCTCTGCGTCGCCGGCGGCGTCGAATATATGGACCGGCGCGTGCACGACTTTCTCAAGCGTGAAGCCCGCAAGGACTTGCAGAAGGCGGCGCACTTTTACGCGCAAGAGCTCGGTGTCAGGGTCAGGCGAGTATCGATGCGCGATCAGTCGAGCCGCTGGGGTTCCTGCACCTCGGCGGGCTCACTGTCGTTCTCATGGCGGCTGATCCTGGCGCCGCCTTTCGTGCTCGACTATCTCGCCGCGCATGAAGTGGCGCACCTGGTTGAAATGAACCATTCGCTGCGGTTCTGGAAAGTCGTCGGCAAGATCTGCTGTTCCGTTGAGCGCGCCAAAACCTGGCTCGACACCCACGGCAACGACCTGCATCGCTACGGGATACAAGAATAGGGCGCTACTCTCTCGTCGTGCTTACGAAGGCAGGGACGACACGGGATAATTCAGTTTGTCGCGCGGCGACCGTTACCTACCGCCGAACAACCGATCCACCAGCCAGCCATCGAGTCCCGCCGCTGCCTCCGGACGTGCCGAGGTCCGCATCGGCGGCGGCGAACGATAGGCGCCATTGGACGGAAGCGGCGCTGACGGCGCCGGCGCTTGCACTGTGGGCGGGCTCCCTTGCGACGCGGTCTGAATCAAATTCGAGAAGAAGCCGCCGGCCTGCGAGTTCGGCAGGGTCGCCACCGGCACGCCCTGGTGGGCGGATCGCATGAAGCGGGTCCAGACTTCGACCGGCAGGCCACCGCCGGTCGCCTTCCTGGTCGGCGAATTATCATCATTGCCGAGCCAGACGCCGGTCACGAGTTTCGCGGTGTAGCCGATGAACCAGGCGTCGCGGAAATCCTGGCTGGTGCCAGTCTTGCCGGCGGCGATCCAGCCGGGAATCTCAGCCTTGCGCGCGGTGCCGGAGATCAGCGTCTCCTGCATCATCGCGTTCATCATCGCGACGTGGCGCGGCTCGATCACCTGCCCCAGCTGGTCCGCGGGCCGGGCATACAGCACCTTGCCCTCGTGGTTGCGAATTTTGGTCACGACATGCGGCGAGACGCCGAGGCCGCCATTGGCAAATGGCGCATAGGCCCCGACCAGTTCGACAACCGAGACCTCCGACGTGCCGAGCGCGATCGAGGCATTGGCGTCGAGCTTTGAGGAAATGCCGAGCCGGTGCGCGGTCCGCACCACGTTCTTTGGCCCGATTTCAAGCCCGAGGCGTACCGCGACCGTGTTGAGCGACATCGCCAGTGCCTGCGTCAGCGTCACCGCGCCGAAGTATTCGTGGGTGTAGTTCTCCGGCTTCCAGCCCTTGACGTCGAGCGGGGCGTCCTGCCGGATCGTCTCCGGCGTCAGCCCTGCTTCGATCGCGGTGAGATAGACGAACGGCTTGAATGCCGAACCGGGCTGGCGTCTGGCCGTCACCGCGCGATTATACTGGCTCTCGGCGTAATTCCTTCCGCCGACCATGGCGCGCACCGCGCCATCGGGCGCCATTGCCACCAGCGCGCCCTGGTTGACGTTGAACTTCACGCTCTTCGCCGCGAGTTCGTCGATGATCGAAGCTTCGGCCACGCCCTGCAGCTTTGGATCGATCGTGGTTTCAACCACGATGCTCTGGTCGATCTGGCCGACGAGGTCGTCGAGCACTTCGCCGATCCAGTCCGCGACATAATTGACGGTGCCGGCGCCGACCGGCTTCACATTGTAGGAGGGATGGCCGATCGAGGCCTGCGCCTGGGCGTCGGTGATGAATTTCGCGTCCGCCATAGCGGCGAGCACAATCTGGGCGCGCTGCTCGGCGCCTTCGGGATTGCGATTCGGCGCCAGCCGCGATGGCGACTTGACGAGGCCGGCGAGCATCGCGGCCTCTGCCAGCGTGACATTCTTTGCCGATTTGCCGAAATAGCGTTGCGCCGCCGCCTCGACGCCATAGGCGCCGGAACCGAAATAGACGCGGTTGAGATAGAGCTCGAGAATCTGAGCTTTGGAATGCTTGCGCTCCAGCCAGAGCGCGAGCTCGACCTCCTGCAATTTTCGCTGCAGGGTGCGTTCCTGGGTCAGGAACAGGTTTTTCGCGAGCTGCTGGGTCAGCGTCGAGCCACCTTGCGATACGCTGCGATGCAGGATGTTGGTCACGGCCGCCCGCGCGATGCCGACGGGATCGACGCCGTAATGCGAATAGAAGCGGCGGTCTTCGATGGCGATGAAGGCTTTCGGCAGATAGGGCGGCAGATCCTTCAGCGCGACATTGGCGCCGGCCATTTCGCCGCGCGTTGCCAGCACGCTGCCGTCGAGGCCAACGATCTGGATGGTCGGCGGGCGTTTCGGGATTTCGAGCGATTGGATCGCCGGCAGATGCGCGCCGACATAGACCATGACGCCGATGATGGCGATCGCCGCCCACAGGCCGAGCACCGCGCCCCAATAGAACAGGCGCCCGATCGAAACACGCCAGCGCGATTTCGACCGGCGCTTGGCGCCGCTGCTCGCGGCGTGCGGTTTGCGCTCGCGCGGCGGCTCGTCCGTATCGACGCTCTTGCGCTTCGCAGATGATTTCTTCGGCTTGTCTTCGGCGGCCGGAATGCGATCCTCGGGAGAAAGACGCAGCTCGGCAAGCGCGGCGGGAAGCCCGAATAGCGGTTCCTTGCGTCCGCCGCTTTTTTTTCGTCCCCACGCCATGCGCCAACGCCGCTCACACTGGTCCCGCCGCACGCTAGCGTCGGCAGTTTAAGGGGCGGTTACGCAAAGGTTAACGTGGGATTAGGAGGTGCGGCAGCGCATGGTAATAGGGCGTGTCCAGGAAGGGAGAGCTGCATGGGCCATATCGATCCAACCAGGGAAGTATTCGCGCAATTTCGGGCCGATGATCGGCCGGGCCCGATCCACATGCTCAATCTGGTCCGGTTGCGGGAGCACGCCGCCTATCCGGATGGCCGCAAGGCGACTGGCGCGGAAGCCTATGCGGCCTATGGCCGGGAGAGCGGGCCGGTGTTTGAACGGCTCGGCGGGCGGATCGTCTGGCAGGGTCGATTTGAATTGATGCTGATCGGCCCACAGGAAGAGCGCTGGGATCACTGCTTTATTGCCGAATATCCGAGCGTTGCGGCGTTTGCCGATATGATCCGCGACCCCGCATACCGGGAAGCGGTCAAACACCGGCAGGCGGCGGTCGAGGATTCGCGCCTGATCCGGCACGCGGTGCTGCCGGTTGGAAAAACGTTTGGGGAGATTCCCGGGTAGCGCTCGCTGCCATCGCGCTTTAGTCGCCATGCGCGGGCAGAAGCGCGACGCAGGTCTTCGCGCCAGATGACCCGCGCATTCCATCCAGCGACGCTTTTCTCAAGGGTGGTGGATTGCCGGGTCAAGCCCGGCAATGCCGATGGGTCATTCGAAAACAAATCGGCGGCCCCATGAGGCCGCCGATCGTTCGTGTTGGCAAATACCGATACTAGCCCGCGGGGCCGGCATCCTCGAGGATCGGGCCGAACAGTTCCCAGCGCTCGCCGTTAAACTTCATCATCTGCAATTGCTTGTTGACGCGGTAGTCGGTCGGCGTGGTGTTGACCACGATACCGGGCAGCGACAAGTCGAGCTGAACGTTCTTCAGGTTGCTCGCCTGCTTCATGACGTTCTCGCGGGTCAGGTCGTCGCCACACTGCTTGAGCACATGAATCAGCAATTGCGTGGTCGAGTAGCCGTAGGTGTTGAAGCTCGAATCCTTGTCGCCGTCCGGGTAATATTTGGCCATGAACTCGAAATATTTCTTCATGCCGGGATCGTCCTTCCAGGTCGGATCGAGCGGATCCTTGCCATAGTTGACACTGATCACTCCCTTGGAGGCTTCAAGCCCCGCCGGCTTCATCACGGCGCCGACCGAGGTGGCATTGATGTCGAGAATATGTACCGGATGCCAGCCAAGTTCGGCGATCTTCTTGATGGTCTGCGCGGCCTGCTTCGGCGTCGATGCACTGAAGAACAAGTCCGCACCGGCGTCCTTGATCTTGAGGATCTGCGAATCGACCGTCGGATCGGAGACTTCGTAGGAAGCTTCGGCCACCACCATCGTGGCCGCCTTGTCACCGAGACCGGCCTTGATGCCGTTCAGATAATCTTTGCCGAGGTCGTCGTTCTGATAGAGGATGCCGATCTTGGCATTAGGATGACTCTTGATGATGTACTGGCCGTAGATGCGGCCTTCGACGAAATAGTTGGGGTTGAAGCCCATCGTCCACGGAAAATTCTTGGGGTCGGTGAACTTCGACGCGCCGGTGGCGGCAAACAGCTGCGGCACCTTCTTCGCATTGAGATATTTCTGCACCGCGGCGTTCGACGGCGTGCCGAGGACCTGGAACGTGAGCAGCACTTCGTCGCTCTCGACCAGCTTGCGCACCTGTTCGACCGCCTTGGGCGGGCTATAGGCGTCGTCGTACTGGATCAGGGTGATGTTGCGGCCGTTCACGCCACCCTGATCGTTGATCATCTTGATGTAGGCCGCCTGGGTCTTGCCGATCGTGGCATAGGCTGAAGCCGGGCCGCTGAATGGATTGGTCTGACCTATCTTGATTTCGGTATCGCTCGCGCCGGTGTCGTATTTTTTCTGCGCGTAGGCCGACGACGCCGACAGCGCGATCGCAAGCGCCGTCCCTATAGCCAAATGGAAAGTACCGTTCCTCATAATGCTGCTTCCTCATGGGTCTTGTGATTGTGCCGATGATCTTGTCCGGATGTCCCCGGGATTGCCATCGCTGGCCGCGAGTGTGGCGGAACGCATGCTGCATTGCAAGGCGAGGTATCCAAAAGACCGACGATTGAGGTCGGCCAGAGTCCGACTAAAGCGAAGGCAACCGGAGAAATTGCACAAAAAGAATCCATCCTTGTTACCCGCGCCGGGAATTGCGTAAAAAAGCCGGCGCGGTGCGCGAACACCATGCCGGCAATCTTTCCTTATGGGATCGCGCCGAGCGCCTAGCCGGCAGGGCCGGTATCCTCGATGATCGGGCCAAACAGCTCCCAACGCTCGCCGTTGAACTTCATCATCTGCATCTGCTTGTTGATGCGGTAATCGGTCGTCGACGTGTTGATGGTCATGCCCGGCAGCGCCAGGCTGGAGGTGACATTTTTCAAATTGGCCGCCTGCCGCATGATGTTTTCGCGCGTGAGGTCGTCGCCGCACTGACGCAGGATTTTCACCAGCAATTCCGCGGTCGAATAGCCGTAGGTATTGACCGTGTTGAGCTTGTCGCCCTCCGGATAATATTTGTCCATAAAGGCGAAATAGGCTTTCATGCCGGCGTCGTCCTTCCACTGCGGATCGCCGGGGTCCTTGCCGTAGTTGGTGCTGATGATGTCCTTGGAGATGTCGAGCCCCGCGGGCTTGAGCGTCGCCGATACCGGGCTCGCATTGATGTCGAGGATGTGCACCGGTTTCCAGCCGAGGTCGGCGACCTTTTTGATTGCCTGTGCCGCGAATTTCGGCGTCGAGGCGTCGTAGAGCAGGTCGGCGCCAAGCGATTTCAGTTTGACGATTTGCGAATCGATCGTCGGATCGGTCAACTCGTAGGAGGCTTCGCCGATGATCATCGTCGCGGCCTTGTCGCCAAGCCCGCTCTTCAGACCGGTGATGTAGTCGCGGCCGAGGTCGTCATTCTGATAGACGATGCCGATCTTGGCGCTGGGGTGGTTTTTCAGAATGTATTTTGCGTAGATCCGCCCCTCCGACTGGTAATTGGGATTGAACGCGATGGTCCAGGGCGCGCCATGTGGGTCGGAGAAGCGCGATGCGCCGGTCGAGGCGAGTAGCTGCGGCACTTTCTTCGCATTGAGGTATTTCTGCACGGCGGCGTTCGACGGCGTGCCGATGATCTGGAAGGTGAACAGAACCTCGTCGCCTTCGACCAATTTGCGCACCTGCTCGACGGCCTTCGGCGGCGAATAGGCGTCGTCATACTGGATCAGATTGAGCTTGCGGCCGTTGATGCCGCCCTGCTCGTTGATCATCTTGAGGTATGCGGCTTGCGTTTTGCCGATACCGGCATAGGCGGACGCCGGCCCCGAGAACGGAACGGTCTGGCCGATCTTGATCTCGGTATCGCTCGCGCCGGTATCATATTTCTTCTGCGCGGACGCTGACGTTGCCGACAGCGCGATCGCGACCGCCGTCCCGGCGACCAGATGCAAAATACCCTTACTCATATCGCAGCTTTCCTTCCCTTTTGCCGATGGTCTTCTCCAGCCATGCCGGGCGCCATCGCTGATGAGATAGTGGAGGAAGGGTTGTGGCATTGCAAGAAATGCCACCTGGACGCCTTCGTAACCGCGCCAACGGCCGCCTGCACATGTAAAATCTGCCGGCTGACGCTCGCAGCTCCGTAGATGCCAGCGGCGACCCCCCAAGGCCGGTCAGAATTCGGGTGGACGCCAACATGCTCACTGTGCGAAGCGCGATGGCGCACGGGATTTTCGATGAAATGGTGACGTCCGAAAACCGCCAGACAATCCCGCGCCGAGGGACCATGATCGCCTGATGGATATGGACCGCATTGCCTGCTATCGCGCGATCTCGACCCGGGATTCCCGTTTCGATGGCCGGCTATTCGTTGGCGTCAAAACGACCGGCATCTACTGCCGGCCGATTTGTCCGGCGCGCACCCCAAAGTTCGAGAACGTGTCGTTCTATGCTTCGGCGGCTGCGGCGCAGGAGGCCGGCTTTCGTCCATGCCTGCGTTGCCGGCCGGAGATTTCGCCCGAGCTTGCATTCTGGCGCGGCACCTCCAACACGGTATCCCGCGCGCTGGCATTGATCGAGGCGGGCGGCCTCGATGACGATGATATCGAGGGGCTCGCAAGCCGGCTAGGCGTCGGCGGGCGGCAGTTGCGCCGGCTGTTCCGTCAGCATGTCGGCGCATCGCCGATCGCAGTCGCCCAGACGCGGCGAGTCCTGCTCGCCAAGCAGTTGATCCACGAGACGTCGCTGCCGATGGCTGCGGTCGCCCTGGCTTCGGGCTTCAACAGCGTTCGCCGCTTCAACGAAACCTTTCGGAACTTGTTTGGTCGACCGCCGGCGGCGCTGCGGCATGTCAGAGACAAAGCGAAGCGTGAGACCGGCGCGCTGTCGGTTCGTCTTGCCTATCGGCCGCCTTACGATTGGGATGCGATGCTGTCTTTCCTCGCCGCGCGCGCCATTCCCGGTGTCGAGATCGTCTCGGGCGATGCCTATCGGCGCACGATCGAAATCGGCGGCAACAGCGGCGTGATCTGCGTCGCTCCAGCCGACAAGAATTTCGTCAACGTCCGGGTACGCTTTCCCGATATGGCGGCATTGCCACAGATCATCGCGCGGGTGCGGCGGGTGTTCGATCTCGCCGCCGATCCCGATAGGATTGGGGCGCACCTCGCGCTCGATCCAGTGCTGGCGCCGCTCGTCGCGGCACGGCCGGGCCTGCGCGTGCCCGGCGCATGGGACGGCTTTGAACTCGCGCTACGCGCCATCTTCGGCCAGCAGATCACCGTTCCCGCCGCGACGCGGCTGCTCGGCAAGCTGGTGGTGGCCTTTGGCGATCCGCTACCGGCCGCAGTGACAGAGAGTGAAGGTCTGAGCCATCTGTTCCCTCCGGCCGCGCGTGTCGCCCAGGCCAATCTGGCAACGCTCGGCATGCCCAATGCGCGGGCGACGGCGGTGACATCGCTGGCGCAGGCGATTTGCGCCGACCCCGCCATTTTCGGCCGCGGTACGAGTCTCGAAGACGCGATAGCAAAACTGCGGTCGCTGGCGGGAATCGGCGAGTGGACCGCGCAATACATCGCCATGCGCGAGCTGCGCGAACCCGACGCGTTTCCGGCGGCCGATATCGGATTGCTGCGGGCGATGGCGGACGACGAGGGCCGGCGTCCGTCACCATCCGAACTATTGGCGCGCGGCGAGCGATGGCGGCCGTGGCGCGCCTATGCGGCGCTGCATCTGTGGGCCGCCGGTGCCTCGCGCTCAGCCTTGTCCGGCAAAACCCATGAACGCGAAGCCGCCTGAAACATTCCATCTCGATCGGCTGCAAACGCCGATTGGAACCGCGTTCCTTGTCAGCGATGCCGAAGGCGTGCTGCGCGCGCTGGACTGGGAGGACTACGCGCCGCGCATGAAAGAGCTGCTGCGGCTGCATTATGGCGCGGTGATCTTGAAAGATGCACGGGCGCCGCGCGAGATCCGGGCGGCGCTAACAGGTTACTTCAAAGGCGATCTCGACCACCTGAACACGATT
>JBJMTR010000299.1:0-2952 GCA_045811565.1 Bradyrhizobium sp. | reverse complement strand
CTTCAGGCTTGGCCCTGACCTCGCAGCTGGTGAGCAGCCGCAGGCGATCGTACCGTCGGATACCTGGCAATCCGCCGAAAGCACGGGTGACTGGACCCTGGTCGGATGCACGGTCGCGCCGGGATTCGATTTTGCAACGTTCGAACTGGCGCCGAAGGGATGGACGCCGGTTTAACTCATCGTCATTCCGGGATGCGCTGCTTAGCGCAGGCCCGGAATCCATACTCCCGAATCGTGGTGATGGATTGTCTGATGTGCAATTGCACATCCAAGCTCGTCGATTCGCTCCGCCCCGGAATGACAGGTGGAAGCGGGATAGTGTCATCGCTTCGACACCATATCTTTCGCGGCCATCAATCCGCCGCCGGCGATCAATATCGCCGCGATCGCGATCGTCACGGTCGGCTTCGCAAAGCCCGAGAGCATCAAAAACGCGGTCGAAAGCAGTGGCGTGGCGTAGGACGCAGCTCCGAGCACGCGGATGTCGCCGCGCTTCATGCCGATATCCCAGGTGAAAAAGGCGGCGCCGACGGGGCCGACGCCGAGCGCAAAGATCGCGAGCCATTGCGCCATCGTCTCCGGCCAGACCGTGGTCTCGACCATCGCATGCACGATCGCCGCGAGCACCGCGGTCGCGAGACAAAAGCCCGCCACCGCATCGGTCGGCACCGATTTGAGCCTGCGCGACATCACCGAATAGGCCGCCCAGACAAAGGCGGCGATGAAGGCCGCCGCCAGTCCGGGTATCTGGCCCGGCGTAAAGGTGCTGCCGCCGTTGCCGGCGAACAGCAGCACCGTGCCGGCAAGTCCGAGTAACGCGCCGATGATGTGGTGCGGCGCCAGCCGCTCGCCGGGCAACAGCGATGAGAACAGCACGATCAGCAGCGGCCAGAGATAATTCAGAAGGCCCGCTTCGGCGGGTGGCGCAAAGCGCAGCGCCAGAAAATACAGCGCGTGGTAGCCGAACAGCCCTCCGACGCCAACGACCCACGCCACGAGCGGCTGCTTCAGCGCGCCGATCGCGCTCGGCCGCCAGATCCAGCTGGCGAACGCCACCGCGGCGCCGATTGCGAAGGTCATCGCGGCCAGCTGGAACGCGGGAACCTTACCGGTCGCGACGGTCAGCACAGCCAGCAGCGACCACATCAGGATAGCGGTCAGTCCTATCAGCGTAGCGGTGCGGGGGGTCATCGCGTCTGTCATTCCGGGGCGCCAGGAAACCGAGCGCACCCGGAATCTCGAGATTCCGGGTCCACGCGAAGATGCGTGGCCCGGAATGACCCTATCAACCTATCACGCGTGGTACTGCCCGCCATTGACGGTGAGCGTCGATCCCGTGATGAACCCCGCGTCGTCGGCGGCAAGGAACAGGACCGCGCGCGCGATCTCCTCGGGCTCGCCGAGGCGGTTGACCGGAATTTGCGGGATCACGTTCTTTTCGAGAACGTCCTTCGGCACCGCCTGCACCATCTCGGTGTTGATATAGCCGGGGGCGATCACGTTGACGGTGATGCCGCCCTTGGCGTTCTCGAGCGCGAGCGCCTTGGTGAAGCCGATGTCGCCGGCCTTGGCTGCGGAATAATTGACCTGGCCGAACTGGCCCTTCTGGCCATTGATCGAGGAGATGTTGACAATGCGGCCGAACTTGCGAGCGCGCATGCCTTCGATCACCTGGCGCGTCATGTTGAACAGCGAGCCGAGATTGGTGTTGATCACTGCATTCCACTGCTCGAGCGTCATCTTGTGGAAGGGGGTGTCGCGCGTGATGCCGGCATTGTTGACGAGCACGTCGATCGGACCAAGGTCGGCCTCGACCTGCTTGATCCCGGCGGCGCAGGCGTCGAACGAACTGACGTCCCATTTGTAGACGGGAATGCCGGTCTCGGCCTTGAATTTCTCCGCCGCCGCGTCATTGCCGGCGTAGCTCGCCGCGACGTTGTAACCTGCCGCCTTCAGCGCCTTGCTGATCGCAGCCCCGATCCCTCGCGTTCCTCCCGTCACCAATGCCACACGTGCCATGTCGGTCTCCTCCTACTTGGACGTTTTTTGCAAGCCGGAATTGCTCTGGTGTACCTGCAGAGCCCGATGGGCTCTAACTTCTTGTTGACGCGTTTTCTGTACGCGAACCGGTCTCCTCACTTGAAACGCTATGGACGAAAAATGCCCGGCACGAGACCGGGCATTTTTCTTATCAGTATTGGCCGCGGGTGACAGATGATCTTTTCATCATTCAACCGATCCCGCTGCCTTTTGTTCAATCGCGTGCAACGCACATAGCAATGCCCATGCCTCCGCCGATGCACAGGGTGGCGAGACCCTTCTTGGCGTCGCGCTTCTGCATCTCGTGCAGCAGCGTCACCAGTACGCGTGCGCCGGATGCCCCAATGGGATGGCCAATCGCGATCGCGCCGCCATTGACGTTGACCTTCGAGGTATCCCATCCGAGGTCTTTGTTGACGGCGCAGGCCTGCGCGGCGAAGGCCTCGTTGGCCTCAATCAGATCGAGGTCGCCGATGTTCCAGCCAGCCTTCTTCAGCGCGGCGCGCGAGGCCGGGATCGGCCCAGTGCCCATGATCTTGGGATCGACGCCGGCCTGGCCCCAGGAGACGATGCGCGCGAGCACCTTCTTGCCCTCCTTGGCCGCCTGCTTGGCGGTCATCAGCACCACCGCGGCGGCGCCGTCATTGATGCCGGAGGCGCTGCCGGCGGTCACCGTGCCGTCCTTCTCGAACGCCGGCTTGAGCTTGGCCATCGCGTCCAGCGTCGCGCCGGGGCGCGGATATTCGTCATCGCTGACCACGATATCGCCCTTGCGGGTCTTGATGGTGACCGGCACGATCTCGTCCTTGAACCTGCCGGCCTCCTGGGCCGCCGACGCCTTCTGCTGGCTCGCCAGGGCCAGCGCATCCTGCGCAGCGCGGTCGACGCCGTACTGCTTGGCCACGTTCTCGG
>JBJMTR010000298.1:0-8770 GCA_045811565.1 Bradyrhizobium sp. | reverse complement strand
CTTCGTCTCGCCGAAGGCCATTCCGCAGATGGTCGGCTCGGACGAGGTGCTACGCGCCGTCAATCATCTGCCGGGCGAATTTCACGTGCTGGTGCCGAACGAAAAAGGCTATGAGGCGTCGCGCCAGGCCGGTGCCAAGGTGGTCGCGGTGTTCGCCTCGGCCTCCGAGGGATTCTCGCGTGCCAATATCAATTGCTCGGTCGCGGAATCGATCGAACGCTTCAAGCCTGTGCTGGTTCGCGCCAAAGCCGACGGGATCAAGGTGCGCGGCTATATCTCCTGCGTGCTCGGCTGCCCGTTTGATGGCGATGTGAAGCCGCAGGCCGTCGTCGACGTCGCGACAACTTTGTGGGACCTCGGCTGTTACGAGATCTCGCTCGGCGACACCATCGGCGTCGGCACACCTGTCAAGGCGCGCCAACTGTTGCGCGCGGTCTCAGGGTACGCGCCGATGGCCAGCCTTGCGATGCACTTTCACGACACTTACGGCCAGGCGCTGTCCAATATCTATGCGGGCATGGAGGAGGGCGCGCGCGTGATCGACTGCGCCGCCGGCGGCCTCGGCGGTTGCCCCTACGCGCCCGGCGCCACGGGTAACGTCGCAACCGAGGATGTGGTGTACATGCTCGACGGCATGGGCATCGCCACTGGGGTCGACGTGACGAAATTACTGGCGGCGACCAATGAGGTGAGCAAGCTGCTCGGCCGTCCGCCGGTCAGCCGCGTCGCGGCGGCCTTGAATGCGAAGATGAGGCACAACGTAGAGAGGCCCTCACTGGGCGGCTGACTCACCGTCCCCCGTCTGGCCCCATCACCAGGTCCGGCAGAGCCGTCGATATCCCCGGGAAGAAGCACAGCAGCAGCACGGCGAACATCATCAGCAGCACAAAAGGCAGCGTGCCCCAAATCACTTCGCTCAGCGGAATATCCGGCGCGACGTTGCGGATGACGAAGATGTTGAGGCCGACCGGCGGGTGGATCAGCCCCATCTCCATCACGATGGTCATGACCACGCCGAACCAGATGATATCGAAATTGGCGGCGCGCAGCGGCGGCAGGATGATCGGGGCGGTCATCAGGATGATCGACACGGGCGGTAAGAAGAAGCCGAGCACGATCACCATGGCGAGGATCGCCACCAGCAGTTCCCAGCGCGGCAGATGCATGGCGACGATGGCTTCGGCGGCCGATTGCGAGATGTGCAGATAGCTCATCACGTAGGAATAGAGCAGCGACATGCCGATTATCATCATCAGCATGGTGGATTCGCGGATCGTGGATTTCATGATCGGCTCGAGGTCGCTCGGCCGCCATACGCTGTAGATCAGCGCGATCAGTGCCAGCGCCAGGAGCCCGCCAAGGCCTGCGGTTTCCGACGGTGTTGCGTAGCCGCCATAGAGCGCGATCATCACGCCGGTCAGGAGCAGCACGAACGGGATCACGCGCGGCAGCATGGTGAACCGCTCGGCCATCGTGAAGTCGTCGCGCTTGAGGATTGGGGAATCCGCGCCGGTGGCGGCATAGAGCGCATGGGCGGCGGCATATTCCTTGCGAAAGCGGAACACGGCGTAAGCGCCGAACAGCGTCACCAGTAACAGCCCGGGCCCGATGCCGGCCAGGAACAGCCGCCCGAGGGACTTTTCCGCGGCGACCGCGAACAGGATCATGGTGATCGAAGGCGGCAGCAGAATGCCGAGCGTGCCGCCGGCGGCGATGATGCCTGCGGCAAAGCCGCCGGAATAGCCGCGCTTGCGCATTTCGGGGATGCCGGCCGAGCCGATGGCGGAGCAGGTGGCGGGCGAGGAGCCCGCCATCGCAGCGAACAGCGCGCATGCGAATACGTTGGCGACGCCGAGCCCGCCGGGGACGCGATGCAGCCAGGCATGCAGCGCCGAATAGAGATCCTGGCCGGCGCGCGATTTACCGATTGCCGCGCCCTTGAGGATGAACAGCGGGATCGACAGCAGCGTGATCGAGGCCATTTCCTCGTAGACGTTCTGCGTTACGGTATCGAGCGAAGCCGCCGGCATGTAGATCGCCATGAAGAGGACCGCGACGGCGCCCAGCGCGAACGCGATCGGCATGCCTGAAAACATCGCAAACAGGGTTGCGAGACCGTAACTGATCCCGATGCCAAGCACGGTCATCGGCGCGCCTTGCGGCTGAGCGGGATGATGATCTGCAGCAGGATCTGCGCGCACAGCAGCGTCATGCCAATGGCCATCAGCACGTAGGGAATGGCGAGCGGTGGCGACCACATCGAGTTCGAAACCTGGCCGTCGACCCAGGCCTCATGCGCGAGCGTCCAGGACTTCCAGGCGAAGAATGCACAGAACAGGAGGCTTGCAGCATCGACCAGCCATAGCCGGATGCGGTTGGCGAGCGGCGACATCAGGCCGACAAAGGCTTCGATGCTGACATGGCCGCGCTGTCCCTGAACATAGGCCGACGTCATGAAGGTGGCGCCAACCAGCAGAAACACCGCCGCCTCGTCCTGCCAGTAATTGGCGCTGTGGAACAGGGCACGGCCGAGTACGCTGTAGCTCAGGATGATGCAGGCCGCGATCAGCGCGACGGCGGCAAGGACGACGATGACGTTGTTGCAGAGGCCAAGCGCGCGCCCGAACACCGCCACGGGCGCATTGCCCTTGGCGACGTCGGAACGGTCATTTTGATCCGGAAGCGGACCATGCATCATGCGGAGACGTCGCTCGCTAGCTTCAGCAACTTGGCTGCGGTCGCCGTCTTAGCACTATAGTCCCTCCAGGCGGTATCGCGCGCAATGTCGCGCCACCTGCCGACGGTCGCGCCATCCAGCGCAGCAACCTTGGCGCCCGCTTTCTCATAGACCTTGGCGACCTCGACATCGTCATCCTGCGCGCCCTTCCTGCCGAATGCTTCCAGCTCGGTGCCGAGGGTGAGGATGATATCCTGATGCTTCTTCGGCAGGCCGTCGAAGATCGACTTCGACATCATCAGCGGCTCCAGCATGAACCAGTAGGAGGCACCGGCGCCCGAGGTCAGCGATTTCGCGACTTCCTCCAGGCGGAATGAGATCAGGCTGGTGGAGGAGGTCAGACACGCATCGCAGGCGCCGGTCTGCATCGCCGCGTAAAGCTCGTTCGAGGGCAGGGACAGCACGGCGGCGCCCGCGGTCTGGAGCACCATGTCCATTTCGCGCGAACCGCCGCGCACCTTCATGCCCTTGACGTCTTCCGGCGCCACGATCGGTTTGGAACGGCTGGCAACGCCGCCCGCCTGCCAGATCCAGGTCAGGATGACGATGCCTTTATCGGCCAGGAAATCCGTGAGCGCCTTGCCGATCGGTTCCTTCTTCCAGCGCAGGCCCTGATCGTAGGTCGAAACCAGGCCCGGCATCAGGCCGATATTGGTCTCCGGCAATTCGCCGCCCGCATAGGGCATCGGATAAAGGCTGATATCGAGGGCGCCCTTGCGCATCGCCGAGAATTGCGCGTTGGTCTTGATCAGCGAGGAGTTCGGATAGACCTCGGCGGCGATCTCGCCGCCGCTGCGTTTTGCGACTTCGGCGGCGAACATTCGGCACAGCCGGTCGCGAAAATCGCCCTTGTCGATGGTGCCGCCCGGGAATTGGTGCGAGATTTTCAGCGTCGTGGCGGCATGGGCACTGCCGGTGCCGAAGCGCAGCACAGCGGGCGCGGCAAGCGCCGAGGCGAGGACATGGCGGCGTGTAAGCATGGATTTCTCCCCTTGAGAGCTCTTGATTGGCTGGTAAGCCGGCGTTGCGCGGATGTTAGCCGGTCTTCGCCTGAATCTTCTCTAGTCTGATAGTTCGAGGGTGAGCGCGACGGCAAGGGCCGATATTGCTGCGGTGCACACTGGCTGCGGATATTTGACGCCGACCACAACCGTTGGCGCCAGACCCGTAAAACATCTGGGGCTGCTCACTTCAACACTTTGTTACAGCGGTAACGAAAGCCATCCGAGAGCCGTCGTGGGGAAGGCGGCAGACGTCGCTTTCGCACCCGACCTCAACAAGGATGACCAGCTCATGACACGCAATACCCATATCGGCCTCGGCGTCTCCGCCGCGCTTGTTTCGCTGAGCCTGGCGCTCTCCCCTGGCGCCTTCGCACAAGACAAAATGGGCAAGGACGACGGCATGAAGAAGCAGACCATGTCCAAGGACGCCATGAAGAAGGATGACGGAATGATGAAGAAGGACGCCATGAAGAAGGACGATACGATGGCCAAGGACGGCATGAAGAAAGACGACGGCATGAAGAAGAACTAGGCGCCTCGCGGCGCCCAAAATCTACTCTTCGCTCTCTTGCCGGCTCGCCTCGTTTCGAGGCGGGCCTGCACTGGTGGCGCCGGCTACTTCTTCTTGCCCTTGCGGGCGGCATAGCGCGCATCGCGCTTCGCCTTTTGTTCGGCTTCCAGCGCGGCTTGCCTCGCGGCTTCTTCTTCCTTCTCGCGCGCTATTCTCGCGGCTTCGGCCGCGGCGATCTCTTCCTCGCGGCGTTTTTGCTCAGCCTTGGCCGCGTCACGCGCCGTCTTTGCCTCGGCACGCTTGGCGGCGATCGCCTCGCGCTCGGCCTGGCGCTGCTTCATCGCGGGATCGTCGGGACCCGGCTGGGCGCGAAATTTGTTCAGGATGTTTTGCCGCGCCTGCTGCGCCGCCTTTTGGCGATCGGCAAAACTCGGTTCCTTGAAGCCGCTCATAGAGGAAACCTTATTGCTTTCATGGTTGGTCGTAGGACGGGGAAAAACCGATTTGGCGCTTCAGTAGGTGAACGCAAGGCAAATTACCAGCGTACAAATAAGGCAATGCGGCGAGATATACGTGAATAGCAACTGGCCCAAGATGATGCGCTGCGCCTTGTTCGCGCTGATCGGCTCGCTTGCAGGGTATGCATTGGACGGATGAGGTCGTGGCCGGCGCCGCCGCGCTGGTTCGTTTCAATGTCGTCGAGGCGACCCGAAAACTCTAATCAAGTTTGAAATTATCCGCGTCCGGTCACGCCCAAAACCCTGGCGACGGTCCGCGCCGTCATCGCCACCAGATCCAACGTCCGCTGGGCTTCCAGCCGGTCGCGCGCCTTCTCCTGAATCAACACGTCGATCAATTCGAGCCGTTTGGTCTCGTCCACCGCATCCGCCAGCAATTTCTTGTAACGATGATAGTCGTAGCCTACTTCCTGTTTGCTCATCGCTGGCCCCGCACACGCGCTTTTCGAGGCGAATAGTTTTTCTTAAGGCGCATATGTGCGCAACCGATTTGCGTGATTATTCCCAGCCCGTGAATCAAAATTTTGCAAGTGTTGCAGAATTGATCCGGCGCGTCTTGCGAAGCGGTGATGCGACTCCGATCTGTCGACTGGCTGTTTTGGAACCGATGCGATCATGACCGATCCGGAAAGGGATGGAAGCCGCCGCGGCGCGATCGCGGGATTGCTCATCGCCGCCGTCATGCTGGCGGCAGGCCTTTGGCTGGCCCACAACCTGACGGCGGCGAGCAAGATGCAGGATTGCCTGATGTCCGGCCGGACCAACTGCAACATCATCCAGCCCGCCCAGTGAGTTCACGAGACCGCGACTGCCGGCCAATTGTGATCTCGTTCACACGGCGATCGGGCGTCCGACCCTATTCTCCGCGCCACTTCAGAGGAGCGATCACATGATCCGAAATCTGTGGAATCACAAGGGACTTGCTCTGATTGCCGCAATCGCGACGGTGGCCTGTGTCGTGACGCTGCTTTCGATTCTGTCAGCTTCTCCCGAGCCGATCGCCAGCGCAGCCCTCGGTCCGGACTGGCAGTGCAGCCGCATTGCGCTCGTCTTCACGACCTGCACCAGGGTTCGGCACGAGTCAGCAGTGGTTCGCGTGCGCAAAGAACAGGCATGCCCGCACTCAGGGACGTAGTAGAGAGCTCGCGCAGCGTTGGAGTCTCACATGCAAAAGCTCGCTCACGTAGCCGTCGCCGCAACAGCGATCGTATCGATGTGGTTGCCGGGCGTCATGGTGGCCCAGAATGCGCCCGCAACCGGGGGCGGGACGACCACCGCTCCTGCAGCGACCGCTCCGCCGACGGCAACGGCTACAACTCCGGCTGCCGCCTCATCCGACGCGACCACCACCCAGAAGGCGGCTCCGAAGAAGAAAAAGAAGCCGGCGAAGATGACCAGGCATCCGGCGGTGGGGACAGGAATTGCTGGAAAATAGATACTCGAAATTCGGTCTCGAGATTGATCGCGAGGACGCCGAGCAGGGCCAAGTGCAGGCGGCGGCGAGAAGTGTCGACCAGGGCGACGTTGGGTAGCCCGCGCCGGCTGCTATGAGCCATCATCGGGGATTTCAAGCTTTTGCCGAAGTTCGGGCGGGCTTCTAAACTTCTCGGTCCTCAAGCCCGTACTCTCGATAGATGGTCGCTCGATCGGCGTTGGGAAATAACCGGCACTTTGCCTGGGCCAGATGCAGGTTGACGGTTCCATGCTGACAACCGGCCGCCAGCAGCTTCCTGAGATCGTCCATATGCTTGCGCGGCTGGTGTTTTGCCTCAAGCTGCTCAAGCGCGACCAGCGCCGTCGCCAATGCTTCGGTGATCACCCAATCGTCGTGACCCGTGATTCCCTTCGACATCAGACCATCCCCGCATCTTTCAGTCCTGCGACGGCGCACGCGAAAATGTTGTCTCACTTTCTCAGATGTTTCGTGAATATCCTGACAACGTAGCCTTTGAGATTGGGGGCCGCGTCGAACAGTTCCGACGCAATTTGCTCGATAGTATCTCTCAACGCCAAAAATTGCGCCTGTCTCGCGATATTTTCCGTACCCTTCACCCCAGCAAGCTCATCCATCGCGGCGTCGCTGATCCGGCATTGCACCGTTTCGCCGTCGGTCAGCATCGTAAATCCGAACGCCAACCTTTCGTTGTCGTGTCCGATAATCCGGCCTCGGGTCAGCGGCATCGACCCTACTCCATCCCCTCAAATGGTACCGGTACCTATCCATAGCCCATCGCGGCAAGAGACGGCTTATTGATGGCGGTCCCAGCAGGGCTTGAACTACCATAAAAAATCAATGACTTACGTGTCTAACCTCAGAAAAGAGGCGCACGAAAACAAAACACAACTTGAAGGGGTGTCTAACTTTTTCCTCGCCGTTTTACCGAGCATCGCGATCCGCGGGTTGGGCTCAATGAATTCCAATGGGCAACCCCGATTTGGCGACATACTTCTGTAGCTCCGAAAGCGCCTTGTGGCCGCCAATAGCTTTCAGCTCAAACACGGTGCTCCACGCGTCGGCCCGGATTTGCAGGCAGGCTTACGCAGGCCGTGGATGGTGCCGCGCTTCGGCAGGCCCGCCGCGTTTCGTGCTCGGCGAGTCAGGCCAGCGTCGCGCGCGCGGCCGTCAATGAGCGATTGGAATTCGGCGATTCGACTGCCGTGTCGAGACCAGGCGCGTATACACCTCGGCGCGCTTGCGAGCGCGCGGTCGATCTCGTCGATCCGCTGGTAACGGCCTGAGCTCGCGGAACAACGCACAGCGCCCACCGATTCACGCTGGCACTTCAATCGACAACGCGAAGGACTCCGGCGCCCTATTCATCCGATCGAGAGCGTGAACAAGCTCATCTGTCTAATTAACTCGACTGCGCTTGACCCCGGCGCTAACCTCCCTCAAGCACTGAGGCGTGGTTTAATGCGCTATCCGATTGAGACCGCACCGAGGAATGGGAACGTCGTCGTACTCGAGGATGAGGCGAGCGGAACCCTTGAGGTCGCCCACTGGTCGCCTACGGGTGAATGGATAGGAGAATACGGCGAACCGAGCGCGATAACGCCGTCGCATTGGCACCCGTGCTATAGCTACTTTCAATCCCCCTCGACGGACGATGCGCCGCAACCGCCAACCGCCAGCGATGTCATTGCGCTTCCTTCGGCTGCAGTAGTGGAGGCTCAGATCGCGCCGTCGCAGCCGCGGCGGGGATTTGCAATTCCCTGGATTGCTGCGTTGGTCGTCACGGTGGTGCTCGTCGGCATCTTTACCCAGCAGGCGGTGCTGCATCGCTACGCGCTTGAGGAGGAACGCGCTCGCAGTGCCGCGCTTGAGAGCGAACTCGCGAAGGCGCGACGCGACACCGAGACGACGGGGGTAGCACTGTCGCGCAACAAGAGGGGCGACGAGGTGGCGCAGCAGGCGGCGGAGCGCGCACTGTGGCAGTCTCTGCAGCAGCAGTACGACAGGGCCGAGGCGCTCGCAACCGAACTGGCACAGGCGCGGCGGGCAATGGAACAGAAACCCGCTGCTCTGCAAGAAAGGCCCGCCGCAAAGCAATCGGAACACCTGTCGCCAGAGAACAGCAAACCAGAGATCAAAGCGGTTGAAACAGTTCCACCAAAGCGCCGAGCCATGAGCCAAGACGTTGGCTATGGCTGCCAGCACTATCGGACCTACGATTCGGCATCCGGAACCTACGTAGGCTATGACGGAAGGCGCCGATCCTGTCGTCTGCCGGAACCGGCACGCGGGCCCGGTATCGCCTTGGACCGCCGGCAAACTCCTTCACCAGAGGCAAATCCGGACATCACTGGAAGTAGGAATGTTGCTATTGGCATTCGGGCTGACTTTCTTCGTAATAGTCGATGAACTCAGTGCCATCGTATTCACCCTCAAACCTGCTCTCTTTTATCGCTCGAGCCCATTGCGAACTGCAGGTCTATCGGCGTCGCCGCGGCGCGCGCAGGCGGTCCAGGTTGCGATTACACACGGTGGGGACCGCGGAGG
>JBJMTR010000297.1:0-6325 GCA_045811565.1 Bradyrhizobium sp. | reverse complement strand
CTGGAATGGGTACCGACCGGATCAACCGAAGTAGAAAAATCCACCCAGCCCGGCGACGGTCATGCCTGCGCCCGCAACGATCAAAAGAAAAGCAAAACGGATTTCCGATCGCCGATTTGTACGCTGGATCGCGCGTTCGGACGGGCGCGTATAGCCATGAACGATCACCTGCCCGCTAAAGGCAGAGTTGGCATCCAGCGTGTCCGTGAAGCCCACGCAGATCATCAGGATGCCGAAGATGACTAATCCGGCAAATCCCATCAAGCTCAACAGCAGCATCGGAAATGCGCCGACGAAGAAGATCGGCAACAGCGGCAGCACAATGAGCGATTCGGATCCTCGCGAACGCATCGGGCAATCTCTTGCGGTATAAATGAACACTGCTGAATATGATCGGCAATAAAGGCGAAAGCAGGCATGTCGGCCCGCGCACATGACACGGCTGCCATGCGGGGTGCGAGCCCGGAAGGTTGTGCGGCAGTAGGAAAAGGCGCATTTCGCGCCATTCCGTAGAGGCAGGCTATGTTGCAGTGCGCTCGCAGAGGCCTGTCATCGGGCCCGAATGCCGGAAGGAGATTCAGCCGGCCGCCATTTCGGAGCGGATTACGGCGCGCAGCTCGTCAATCAGCTTCAGCCCGTTCTTGGTCTCGACGTGCCAGAAGGTCCAGCCGTTGCACGCGGGCGAGCCCTGCGCGACCGCGCCGATGCGGTGGATCGAGCCGACCTTGTCGCCGAGCATGATAGCGCCGTCGGCGCGAACCAAAGCGCCATGACGCTTCTTCGCGTCGACGAGCCTGGCGCCGGGCATGATCATGCCGCGCTCGATCAGTTCGGAGAACGCGACGCGGGGCGCCTCGCGCGCAGTCATGAACGGCGCGAGCGTTGCATCCGCCAGCGGCTCGACCGCGGCAATGCGCGCTTCGGCGGCTGCCGCATAGGTCTTGTCGCGTTCAAAGCCAATGTAGCGGCGGCCGAGGCGTTTTGCCACGGCGCCGGTGGTGCCGGTGCCGTTGAAGGGATCGATCACGAGATCGCCGGGTTTTGACGACGACAGCAGCACGCGCGCCAGCAGGCCTTCCGGCTTCTGGGTCGGATGCACCTTCTTGCCGTCGGCGCCTTTAAGCCGTTCTTCGCCGGTGCAGAGCGGGATCAGCCAGTCGGAGCGCGCCTGCACGTCCTCGTTCGCCGCCTTCAACGCTTCATAGTTGAAAGTGTAGCCCTTGGTGTTCTCGTCACGCGCGGCCCAGATCATGGTCTCATGGGCATTGGTGAAACGCCGGCCGCGGAAATTCGGCATCGGATTGGTCTTGCGCCACACGATGTCATTGAGGACCCAAAATCCTAAGTCCTGCATCATCGCGCCGACCCGGAAAATGTTGTGGTAGGAGCCGATCACCCACAATGTTGCCGACGGCTTCATGACGCGGCGGCAGGCGAGCAGCCAGGCGCGGGTGAAATCGTCGTAAGCCGCAAACGATGAGAACTTGTCCCAGTCGTCGTTGACGGCATCGACATGGGATTCGTCGGGACGCTTGAGATCGCCCTTGAGCTGCAGATTGTATGGAGGATCTGCGAAGACCAGATCGACGGAGCCGGCCGGAAGCTTCGACATCTCGGCGACGCAATCGCCTACGACGATACGAACGCTGGACTCGGACTCAAATTTAGTGCGGGGCGCCCTTCCAGACGCCCCGCGACGCGACACAACCATGACTCAATTACTCTGACTCAGGCGACGCTGTCGGCGACGCGGGACTAAACAACCGACTGGCGGTACATTGACTGGGCAAAGTAAAAATCGACTTAATCGAAATTGTTATCGAATGAGATAGAACACTCTTAATCCCTGTCGCGAGCTTGCGAAGCCGCGCCGCGTTGCAGCACCGATTTTGCGAACCTGGATTTGCGCGCCGGAAAATCCGTGATTCCACCGCGGTTCTGGTCGAGACCTTCTCCGACCCACCGCACTAGGCAATTTTTGCCGGGCAGGTTATTGATTAACGGAACGGAAATTTTACGTCTATGCGGGGTCGGGCATCAGAGATCCACCGCTGGGATGAGGAAAAACCGCCATGCGTTACGATGACTTCCGCCGCAGCGACGATATCGAAGACCGTCGCGGCGAGGATGGTGGCTTTGGCGGTGGCGGCGGCGGCTTTGGCATTCCGATGGGCGGTGGCGGGCTCGGCATCGGCACCATCATCGTGCTTGGCCTGCTCGGTTATGCCTTCGGCATCGATCCGCGCATCCTGATCGGCGGCGCAGAGATTCTCACCGGCGGCGGACAGGCGCCGACCTACCAGACCGATCGCAGGTCGGCTCCCACCAAAACCGCCGCGCCGACCGACGAAATGGGCAGCATGATCTCCGGTATTCTCGGCGAGATCGACGATCGCTGGAGCGAGATCTTCAAGGCCAACGGGCAAACCTTTACGGGGCCGCGCATCGTGTTGTTCCGCAACGCTACCAATGGCGGGCGCTGCGGCATGGCGCAGTCGGCGATGGGACCGTTCTACTGCCCGCCCGACAAGCAGATTTTTCTCGACACCGGATTCTTCCGGGAGGTCGAGACCCGTTTCCGCGGCTGCTCGGGCAACGCCTGCAAATTCACCGCAGCCTATATCATCGCGCATGAAGCCGGCCACCACATCCAGAACCTGCTTGGCATCCTGCCGCGCGTGACGCGGCTGCAACAGCAGGTCGGCAGCAAGTCGGAGGCCAACGCGCTGCAGGTCAAGGTCGAGCTGCAGGCGGATTGTCTGTCGGGGGTCTGGGTCAACCGCGAGGAAAAGAAGCGGCCGGGCTTCCTCGAAGCCGGCGACATCGATGCGGCGCTGCGGACGGCAAGCGCGATCGGCGACGACACGCTGCAGCGGCAGTCAACGGGCAGGGTGGTGCCTGACTCTTTCACCCACGGCTCCGCCGCGCAAAGAAAGCAGTGGTTCATGACCGGCTATCAGCAGGGCACTGTGCAGGCCTGCAACACGTTTGGTACGGGTGCGTTGTAGGTTAACGTCATCCTAAGGTGCTCGCCTCTTCGGCGAGCCTCGAAGGATGACATGCCCGTGGCCATCCCGGCGCGCAGCGCGCGCCTCAGGATCCGTCGGAGTATGGGGCAAAGGGGTTTGATGATGTCCTCCATCGACGAAACAAAGCAATTCGTGCCGCTCAACATCGCGGTGTTGACGATTTCCGACACCCGCTCGCTCGCGGATGACAAATCCGGTACGACGCTGGCTGAGCGGCTGACCGCCGCCGGTCACACCCTCGCGGCGCGCGAGATCATCGTCGACGACGTCGACGCCATCCGCATCATCATCAAAAGCTGGATCGCCGATCCTGGGGTAGATGCGATCATCACCACCGGCGGCACCGGCTTTACCGGCCGCGACGTGACGCCCGAGGCGATCGAACCGTTGTTCGAAAAACGGATGGACGGCTTCTCCATCGCGTTTCACATGCTCAGCTATGCCAAGATCGGTACCTCGACGGTGCAGAGTCGCGCCACCGCGGGCGTTGCCGGCGCTACCTTTATCTTCTGTCTGCCGGGATCGCCGGGCGCCTGCCGCGATGCCTGGGACGGCATTCTGGCGGCCCAACTCGACTACCGCACTCGCCCCTGCAATTTCGTCGAGATCATGCCGCGGCTCGACGAACATCTGAGGCGCCCGAAAGCGCAGGGGGCGTCGGCGTAGCCGTCATTCCGGGATGCGGCGTTAGGCGCAGGCCCGGAATCCATACTCATGATGGTGGTTATGGATTGTCTGATGTGCAATTGCACATCAAAGCTCGCGCGTTGCGCGTGCCGGAATGACGAAGGAGAGCTACAGCTCCAGCTCCCAGGTCTCGCCGACCAGATCGACGCCAAAGCTGTGATGCTTCTCCTCCTGCACCAGGCGAAAGCCGGCGCGTTGATAAATTCCGCGCGCCGCGACCAGGATGCTTTGCGTCCACAGCGTGATGGATTTGTACCCGGCGTCACGGGCGAAGCGGATGCACTGTTCGGTTAGCGCACGCCCGATGCCGAGCCCGCGAGCTTTTTGCTCGACCAGCAGCAGGCGCAGCTTCGCGGCTTCATCCGACGCCTTGACCAGAAAGATCGAGCCCACCGGCTCGCCGCCGATTTCCGCCATCCAGCAATGCTCGCGCGAGGCGTCATACGACTTGACGAATTGCGCGGCGATCTCGGCGACCAGTGCCTCGAAGCTGATGTCCCAGCCAAATTCCTGCGCGTAGAGCGCGCCATGCCGTGACACCACCCAGCCGATGTCACCGGGGCGATGGCTGCGCAGCAGAAATGAGGCAGGCGCGTTCGCCGGCGGCTCTAGCGTTTGTTCGATGGTGGCCATGGCGTTGACGACCGCGGCGCGGTCCCTGTCGTCCAGTCTCCCGAGCAAGGTGGCGACGACGTCACGCGACCGGGCGTCGAGTTCGGCAAAAGCCGACCGGCCTTTCGCGGTCAATGTGAGCTCGGTCGCGCGACGGTCGGCCTTCGACGGTGTTCGCGCGACGATCTGGCGCTCCTGTAAATCCCGCAAGGTCCGGCTGAGGAATCCGGCATCAAGACTAAGCGCAAAGCTCAAGTCGGTCGCGGTGCAGGTTTTCCGTTCTGCGATTTCGTAGATGATCCGCGCTTCCTGCAGCGTCCAGGGACTATCCAGCAGTTTCGGCTCGATAATGCCGAGCTTGCGCGTATAGAAACGGCTGAAGCCGCGGACCGCGGCAATCTGGCCTTCCAGGAGGGGTTCCTCGACATTTGATTTCATCAAGGATATTATTGACGGAATCAAACATATTGCAAGCGTCACGCTCGGTTGGGACGCGTTTTCCTCACGCGAACCGTTCCCGGCCCGGACCGAGCCTGGGGGGCGTGATTGGCTTGAAAACCTTCAGGCCACCATGATCCGGCTGCGCAGCAGGGTGCGGGAGGAGCGGCCGAGTTGCCGCAGCAGCCGCGCCTCGGATCGGCGGGAATCCGGCCGATAGCCGCCGAGCCGGTCGTAATGATCGCGCGCGATCAAAAGCCCCTGTTCGGCCGAGGGCCCCGCGATCATGCGGGCGACGAATTTGAAGCCGTCGCGCAGGCTCGTGTCGACATAGGGTGAGCGGGCATAGCGGAAGATTCCCGCCTTGGGGCGTCCGCTGCTGGCGACGCCCTGGATGAATTGGGCAGTCTCCTCGATCCAGCCGCTGTCGAGCACGGCGCCGGCATGCAGGAACATCAACCAGGGTGATCGCGCCTGGCGCGCTCCGGCCGCCAGCGCGGCGGCTCGGCTGCCCTCAAAAGGCAGGAAGCGGCAGCCCGCGACGTCAGCGACCCGCTCGATGACGTCGGTCCCCGAACGGTCGATCAGCAGCACCTCGCGTATGACGCCGGCGGCCGCCCCCGGTACCAGGGCCGCAAGCGTTGCCACGGCGGTCCGTTCGACCCCGTCCGTCGGAATGATGACGCTCAGCATCAATGAGGCTTCGTTGGCTCACAGGTTAAAAAACGTCGCACTGTTATCACCTTGTCACAATCAAAGCAGCCTTCCGGGTGCCGTTTTTTCGAGCAGGTCGGTTGTGGATTTCTAGCCTTCGTTCTTGATTTGTTCTAGGGACGTGCTACGGTCCAAACCATGAGCCGAGCATCCTCTCATGCCCTCAAGCACCCGCCGGTGACGGCGCCCTCCACACCGGCGGGTGCGCCCCCTTCCTTTCCTGAACTGGCGGTCGCCATCGAGCGTGAGCGACGGCGCGGCCGCGGCGCGCAGTCCAACGAAAGCGGCCGCTACGAGGCCGAAGCGCGGGTTGCGTTCGACGACGGCTGGCAGAGCCTTGATGAACTGCCGCCGTTCAAGACCACGGTTACGATCGACACCTCGCGTAAGGTCATTGCCCGCAACGATTCGCCCGATATCGGCTTCGACCGCTCGATCAACCCGTATCGCGGCTGCGAGCATGGCTGCGTCTACTGCTTCGCGCGGCCGACCCACGCCTATCTCGGTCTCTCGCCGGGGCTCGATTTCGAATCAAAACTGCTCGCCAAGCCGGATGCGCCACAGCTCCTGGAAAAGGAACTCGCCGCACCGGATTATGAACCGCGCATGATCGCGATCGGCACCAATACCGACCCGTATCAGCCGATCGAGCGCGAGCGGAAGATCATGCGCGGTATTCTCGAGGTGCTGGATCTCGCCGGCCACCCCGTTGGCATCGTCACCAAATCGGCACTCGTGACACGCGACATCGACATTCTCGCGCGGATGGCGAAGCGCAATCTGGTCAAGGTCGCGTTGTCGGTGACGACGCTCGATGCGAAACTCGCGCGCACCATGGAGCCGCG
>JBJMTR010000296.1:0-3747 GCA_045811565.1 Bradyrhizobium sp. | reverse complement strand
GCATGATGTACCTGCTCTATTACGGGCTGGTCGACTTCTTCATGGGATTTGTCGCAGGCATCAAGGCGTTCACGGCCGCCGTGCTCGGTGGCATCGGCTCGCTGCCCGGGGCGATGCTGGGCGGACTCGCCATCGGCCTGATCGAGACGTTCTGGTCGGCGTATTTCTCGGTCGAATACAAGGACGTTGCCGCGTTCTCGATCCTGATCGTAGTGCTGATCTTCCTTCCGACCGGCCTGCTCGGCCGGCCCGAAGTCGAAAAAGTCTGACGGGCGGCCGAGTGAGCGCACCCCCCGCCGCAGCAAGGCAAGCCTCGCGCACTTTACGCGTCGCCTTCATCTTCAAGAAGGCCCTGCTCAGCGCGTTCGTTGCGCTCGTGCTGTTCTCGCTGATGATCGGCCTCCGCACCGAAGCCGGACCGACCGGGCAATTGATCTATTGGACGCGGTTCGACGACCTCGCCGCGGTGGTCGCGACCGTGTTCGGCGGCAGCATCGTCGTCGAATTGTGGCGGCAATGGTGGGGACCGATCGGCACGGTGAGGGTTATTCCGTCATCCGTACAGAGCGCGCTGGCAATCGCGAGGCGCTTGATCGCGCCAGCACTTCTGATCTTCACCTTCCTGGTGCCGGTGATCTTCTACGACCAGCGCTACATTCTCGATCTCGCCATCCTGGTGCTGACCTACGTGATGCTCGGATGGGGGTTAAACGTGGTGGTCGGGCTCGCTGGCCTGCTTGATCTCGGCTATGTCGCGTTCTACGCCGTCGGCGCTTATTCCTACGCGCTGCTCGCCACCAATTTCGGATTGTCGTTCTGGGTCTGCCTGCCGCTCGCCGGCATCCTCGCGGCGTGCTGGGGCGTGATGCTGGGCTTTCCCGTGCTCCGGCTGCGCGGCGATTATCTCGCGATAGTGACGCTCGCGTTCGGCGAGATCATCCGCCTCGTCATCATCAATTGGCAGAGCCTGACCGGCGGCCCGAACGGGGTCACCGGCATTCCGCGGCCGACCTTGTTCGGCATTCCGCTGTCGCCAGCCGAGGACGGCCTTGCCGCAAGACTGGGCATCGAATTCTCGCCGACCCACCGCATCGTGTTCCTGTTCTACCTGATCCTGGCGCTGGCGCTTCTGACCAACTGGGTGACGATCCGGCTACGGCGCCTCCCGATCGGTCGTGCCTGGGAGGCGCTGCGCGAAGATGAGGTCGCCAGCCGCGCGCTCGGCATCAACACGACGACGACGAAGCTCACAGCATTTGCGACGGGTGCGATGTTCGGCGGTCTTGCCGGAGCGTTCTTTGCGACCCGCCAAGGTTTTATCAGCCCGGAATCCTTCACCTTCCAGGAATCGGCGCTCGTGCTGGCGATCGTGGTGCTGGGCGGCATGGGCTCGCAGCTCGGCGTCGCGCTCGCGGCACTCGCCATGATCGGGGGCTTCGAGCTGTTCCGCGGGCTCGACCAGTACCGCATGCTGGTGTTCGGCGTCGCTATGGTGCTGTTGATGATCTGGCGGCCGCGCGGGCTGGTCGGCCACCGGGCTCCGACCGTGTTCCTGCAGCGCAGTGAGGCGATCTCGTCCGACCTCGTCAAAGAGGGACACGGATGAGCGGCGATCGCATCCTTGCCGTCGATCGTCTGACAATGCGCTTCGGCGGCATTGTCGCTGTCAATGATCTCTCGTTCGGCGCCGAGCGGCGCAAGATCACCGCGCTGATCGGGCCGAACGGCGCCGGCAAAACCACGGTGTTCAACTGCATCACCGGGTTCTACAAGCCGACCGGAGGCAGCATGCGGCTCACGCATGATGACGGCCGCAATATCCAGCTCGAGCGGCTCAACGACTTCCGGATCTGCAAGCAGGCGAAGGTCGCCCGCACCTTCCAGAACATCCGGCTGTTTCCCGGCATGACGGCGCTCGAAAACCTGATGGTGGCGCAGCACAATGCGCTGATGCTGGCCTCCGGCCTCACCTTCCTTGGCCTGATCGGCGCACCGTCCTGGCGCAGCGCCGAGAAGCGCGCCATCGAACTGGCGCGGACCTGGCTGGAGCGCATCGGACTTTTGGATCGTGCCGACGCCGCCGCCGGCAACCTGCCCTATGGCGACCAGCGCCGCCTCGAAATCGCGCGCGCGATGTGCACCGAGCCGGCGCTGCTCTGTCTCGACGAGCCGGCCGCCGGGCTGAACGCGCGGGAAAGCGCGGCGCTCAGCGAACTCCTGCTCTCGATCCGCGCCGGTCAGGGTACCTCGATCCTCCTGATCGAGCACGACATGAGCGTGGTGATGGAAATCTCCGACCACGTGGTGGTGATGGATTACGGCGTCAAGATCGCCGAAGGCACGCCGCAACAGGTGCGCGACGATCCAAAGGTGATCGCCGCCTATCTCGGCGCCGATGAGGAGGAAGCCATCGCGGTGATGGAGAGCGGCACGTGAACGCGCCGTCGGCAACGCCACTGCTCGCGATTCGCGGCCTGCGCGCGGCCTACGGCAAGATCGAGGCGCTGAAGGGCGTCGATCTCGATATCAATTCGGGCGAGATCGTCGCGCTGATCGGCGCCAACGGCGCCGGCAAATCGACGCTGATGATGACGATCTTCGGCAAGCCGCGCGCTCGGGCGGGCCAGATCGAATTCGACGGCCGCGATATCACCGCCGTGCCGACGCATCAGATCGCAAAGCTCCGCATTGCGCAGTCGCCGGAGGGCCGCCGGATTTTCCCACGCATGAGCGTGGCGGAAAATCTGCAGATGGGAGCCGATGCGACGGAGGCGAGCGAAGCCGATCGCGCCGCCGGCCTTGAGCGCATCTTCGCGCTGTTTCCGCGGCTGAAGGAACGGATGACCCAGCGCGGCGGCACGCTGTCCGGCGGCGAGCAGCAGATGCTGGCGATCGGCCGCGCCCTGATGAGCCGCCCTCGCCTCTTGATGCTCGACGAACCGTCGCTGGGCCTCGCGCCGCTGATCGCGCGGCAGATTTTCGACGCCATCCGCACGCTGAACCGGCAGGACGGCCTGACCGTGCTGATCGTCGAACAGAACGCCAACCACGCGCTGAAACTGGCCCATCGCGGCTACGTCATGGTCAACGGCCTGATCACGCTGTCCGGGACCGGCAGCGAGTTGCTGCAGCGCGCCGAGATCCGCGCCGCCTATCTGGAAGGCGGGCGGCGGGGATAGATGCATCCTTGTCATTCCCCGGTGTGCAATTATTCATCGGGGACTCCCTCACGATCGTGGTTATGGATTTCTCTGATGTGCAATTGCACATCGGAGCTCGCGCTTCGCGCGCGGAATGATGCTTCGTGTCAGCCGCAGTTTCGGGCCGGCCCGCGGTGGAACGTGCGGCAGATGCTGCGAACGGACCGTGGATTTGCCCGAAATTTGCCGGTGACTTCACGGCAAAATCGGCCGACAATGGAGCTGACGCTGGTACCCGGGCCACCGGGTGCTTCCCGTAGCGAGCTACCCGCGAGGATCCTCATGAAATCAATGAAACTCATCGGTCTGGCATTGGGCGTATCGGTTGCGCTATCGGCGAGCGCCTTGGCGCAGGACATCACCGTCGGTGTGGCGGGCCCGATGACGGGCGGCGAATCCGCGTTCGGCCGGCAAATGAAGAACGGCGCCGAACAGGCGGTGGCTGATCTCAATGCGGCCGGCGGCCTGCTCGGCAAGAAGCTGGCGCTGCAAGTCGGCGATGATGCCTGCGCTCCCAAACAGGCACGGTCGATCGCGGAAAAGTTTG
>JBJMTR010000295.1:0-4101 GCA_045811565.1 Bradyrhizobium sp. | reverse complement strand
CTCCCAAAATGCCAAAGCCTCCACCGGCGCTGACCGCTGCGGTGAGGCGCGCGCCCGCAATCACGTCCATCGGGGCCAGCAGGATCGGGTGGTGAATGCCTAGAAGCGCGGTCAATGACGTACTGATAGGCATCGGCATTCTCCGATTTCTGGACAGACACAATAGGCCGTAGTAACATTCTCAAAAAATGAATACTTGAGAACGCTGCCATCTCCGACATGAAACGGAGTTTTGCCCGTGGAATTGACCGATCTGCTGACTTTTTCGACGGTCGCGCGCTTGGGCGGCATTACCCGCGCTGCCGATGAACTCAACACCGTGCAATCCAACGTCACCCAGCGCATCAAGGCACTGGAAGCCGAAATCGGCACCGCGCTGTTCGAGCGGCACAGCCGCGGCATGACGCTGACCGGCGCCGGCCGCCGCCTCTCGCCCTATGCGCAGCGCATCGTCGCGCTGTCACGCGAAGCGGTGCTGGCCGCGCGTGACGATGGCGAGCCGAAGGGGCCGCTCTCGATCGGCTCGATGGAGACGACGGCCGCGGTGCGCCTGCCGACGCTGCTTGCCGAATTTCATCGGCGCTTTCCGGCCGTGCGATTGAGTTTGCGGACCGCAACGACAGCCGATCTGGTCGCCGCCGTCCTCGACGGCACGCTGGACGGCGCCTTCGTCGCCGGTCCGATCGAGCACGCCGAACTCTCTTCCACAATCGCTTTCAAGGAAGATCTCGTGCTGGTCACGGCCCGGCGCTGGACCAGCCTTGCAAGTTTGCGCGCCGGCACGCCGGAATCCGGCCCGACCGCGCTGGTGTTTCGCACCGGCTGCACCTATCGCCAGCGGCTCGAGCAAATATTTACGGAATTCGGCTGGCCGTCCGCCGCGCGGTTCGAGTTGGGCACGCTTGACGGCATGATCGGCTGCGTCGCGGCGGACATGGGCGTGACGCTCCTGCCCCGCGCAGTCGTCGAACGGGATCACGTCAGTGGCGACATCAACATCCACGCCCTCAGCCCGTTGCAGTCGCGAGTCGATACGCTCTTTGTCCAGCGCCGCAGCGCCCATCAGTACAGCGCGCTCCAGGGCTTCGCTTCCTGTCTGAACAACAGCGAGGTCATCGCTGCCTGAATCAAATTCAGGCAGCTGTCGTTCCGCCGGGCGCAGCGCGGCATCAGTTCCTAAAAAAATTTGGGCGCCGCGCTCTGCTACGTTAGGATGAAGCGTTAGCTACCAATAACCAATGCGTCAACATCTGGGAGGATCTGCGATGCGCAACGCACTCGTGTTGTGCTGTTCTGTCGCCCTGTTGGGTAGCGTCGGAACGGCAAGCGCACAAGACTGGACGAAGTCGAAATGGGGACCGAACGACGAGATCGGTGCCGCCAATTACATGACGCCGGAGCTCGTCGTCAAAGCGGCGTCGCTGGTCAAGACGGGCAAGACCTACGCGCTTGGGATACCCGTCGACTCCAAGACGCCGGCCTATCCGCCACGCAGCTTCAAGATCACTGTCGTGCAGCCGGCACAGGCTGGGATACCCGGACTTGGGCCGAGCAAGACCACCTATAACGACGACATCATCGAAGGCTGGGTCGGCATCGGCAGCCAGATCGACGGTCTCGGCCATATCGGCGTCGAGCACGTCTATTACAACGGCAACAAGCTACTCGATTTCGCCGATCCCACCGGCTTGAAGAAGCTCGGCATCGAGAAGGTGCCGCCGATCGTGACGCGCGGCGTGCTGCTCGACATGGCCGCGTATTACAACACCGAAGTGGTCAAGGAAGGCACGGCCTTCAACGTCAAGGAGATCGAGGAAGTCGCGAAGAAGCAAAATGTCGAGATACGGCAGGGTGACGTCGTGATCTTCCACACCGGCTGGCTCAGCTTGATCGGCAAGGACGACAAGCGCTACGCAACCGGTGAACCCGGCCTCGGCGTCGAGGGCGCCAAATACCTCACCGGCAAGGGCGTCGTCGCGGTCGGCGCCGACAACTGGGCGGTCGAGGCGATCCCCTTCGAGTCCAAGAATCTGTTCGAGGTGCACCAGATCCTGCTGCCGATGAACGGCACGTACATTCTGGAGAACATGGACACGGCTGAACTGGCAAAAGACAGGGGCTACGAGTTCCTGTTCGTGCTCGGACAACCGCGCTTCCGTGGCGGCGTACAGAGCATGATCAATCCGGTCGCGATCCGGTAAGCGCCTCCCGAGAGATGGCGTGGCTATGGACGCCACGCCACTATCGGGCTTTGCCTGACCGGCAAGGCGCGTGTTAAGCGGAGCCATGCCTGCCCCCATTCTCCCCCTGATCGAAGCAGCCACGCATTGGCCCGAACGCGGCGCACTTGTTGGCCTCGACCTGGGGACAAAGACCATCGGCGTTGCGGTATCCGATCCGGATCGCCGGTTAGCTACCGGCGTCGAGACCATCCGGCGCAAGGCTTTCAAGGCCGATGCGGCGCGGCTATTGGCCATAGCGGGCGAGCGCAACGCCGTCGGCTTCATACTCGGCCTGCCCATCAACATGGACGGTAGCGAAGGGCCGCGCGCGCAATCGACCCGCGCTTTCGCGCGAAATCTTTCCAACCTTACGAGATCAGCGATTGCATTGTGGGATGAGCGGCTCTCCACCGCTGCCGTCGAACGCGAATTGATCGGCATGGATGTGAGCCGCGCCCGCCGGGCCGAGGTGATCGACGAGCACGCCGCAATCTTCATCCTGCAGGGCGCCCTGGATCGGCTGGCAAAGCTGCGCGGGGATCGCTGACCATGGCGGTCGTGACCGCGGCACTGCTGCCGGTGTTTTTGCTGATCGTGCTCGGCTTCATCCTGAAGCGCAGCCTGATACGGCCGGAGGCGCAATGGCAGGGGCTGGAGCGGCTGACCTATTACGTGTTGTTCCCGGTCCTGTTGGTCCAGACCCTGGTGACGGCTGATCTGACCAGAGTGCCGGTCGCCGGGGTTGGCGGCGCATTGCTGCTCTCGGCGTTACTGATGTCGTTGCTGTGCCTTGCCCTGCGGCCGCTGCTCGCCCGGTGTGCCGTCGATGGGCCGGCTTTCACCTCGATCTTCCAGGGCGCCACCCGGTGGCAGACCTATGTCGCGCTGGCCGTCGCCGGCAATCTCTATGGCGATACCGGGCTGGCTCTGGCTTCAGTGGCGATGGTCGCGATCATCCCGCTGGTCAATGTGTGCAGCGTCACCGTACTCGCACATTACGCTTCGCGGGAGAAGCGGTCAGCCGGCGCCATCGTGATGACCGTGGTGCGCAATCCCCTGATCTGGGCTTGCGTGATCGGGCTTGTCCTCAATGTGGCACACATCCCGCTTCCCAGGATATGGCACGAGGTTGCCGACGCGCTCGGCCGTTCCTCGCTTGCCATCGGCCTGCTCGTGACCGGCGCCGGCCTGCATCTCGAAGGGATGTTTCGTCCGAGCGTCGCCGCGTCCGTAACCGTGTTCCTCAAGCTGATCCTGATGCCCGTGCTCGCGGTGACGCTGGCGCTATGGTTCGGGCTTTCCGGCGCCGATCTCGCGATCGTGACCGCCTGCTCTGCGGTGCCGGCTTCCTCCTCAGCCTATGTGCTGGCCCGCCAGATGGGGGGCGATGCCCCTCTACTGGCGCAGATTATCGCGTTGCAGACGATCCTTGCCGCCGTGACGATGCCGATCGCGATCGCACTGGTAGCGTGACGCTCCCTTCACGTCTCGCATTGGGAGCGGTCGGCGCCTAGCGCCGGATGAGGGGTTGAGTTCTATCGGTAGGGCGTCCCCTCACCCGAATTGCTTTGCAATTCAACCTCTCCCCGTTGAGGAGAGGTGAGATCGAATCCCTGGCTACAGCGTCAGCTTGAATTGACCAGCCACATGATCTGGATCGTGGCGGCGAGATTGTTGATGCCGTGCAGGACGACGGTCAGCCATGTTGAATTGGTGCGATAGCGCAAATAGCCGAATAACAGACCGATGGAAAATATCTCGCCGAAAAAGAACCAGTCATATTGCAGGTGTAGCGAGGTCCAGGCCAGCGATGACAGCACGACCGCGCCGGCCGGCCGCAAGAACGATTCCGACCAGCCGCGGTAGAGAAAACCGCGTG
>JBJMTR010000294.1:0-4117 GCA_045811565.1 Bradyrhizobium sp. | reverse complement strand
CGCTGTTTCAATTCGAAAAAGCGCGGCTGCTCGATCCCCTGGGGATGAACGAGACCGCGTTCTACGTCGCCGACGAGGCAAAACGGTCGCGGATCGCCGAGCCGATGCCGGACGACCGCTCGATTAGTCACGCGCCCCTCTCTATTATCCGGGTGCGACAAGCGGCTTTGGCCTCGGCTTTGCGGTGCGCACTTCGGTGCCGCCTAATACCTCATGGCCGCTTGGCGAATACCGCTGGGACGGCGTCGCCGGCACCTTCTTCTTCATCGACCCGGCAGACGATATGTTCGTAGTCTTTATGGTGCAGACCCCGTCGCAGCGCGGCCGGATTCAACTGGCGCTGAAGACGCTGATTTATCAGGCAATGGGGAGGTGATGCCTTCGCGCTACGCCCGCCGCACGATCTCGCGCACCAGACCGACCGTCTCCTCGATCATCGCCGCCGTCACGTCGAGATGCGTGCACGCGCGAATCCGGCCATCCATCATGGCGAGCAGCACGCCGTGCTTGCGCAACGCTTCCACCATCTTCTCGCCCGCGACCCCGGCGCCATCAGGGTTGAAGAACACCAAATTCGTCTCCGGCTCTTGCACTTCGATGCCGTTGATCTGCGACAGCCCACGCGCCAGCGCCCTCCCATTGGCATGATCGTCGGCGAGGCGGTCGACGTGATGGTCGAGCGCGTAGACGCAAGCCGCCGCGCAGATGCCGGCCTGGCGCATCGAACCGCCCAGCCGTTGCTTCCAGCGCCAGACGTCGTCGATGAAATCGCTGCGGCCGGCGATGACGCCGCCGATCGGTGCCCCCAGCCCTTTCGAGAAATCAATCCAGGCCGAATCCCATCCTGCGGCCATGTCCCGGGCGCCGATTCCGGTAGCAACGCACGCGTTCAATAGCCGTGCGCCATCCATGTGGGTGGCGAGCCCGTTTGCCCTGGCGATTTTCACGATCGCATCGAGCGCCGCCTTCTGCCAGATTGTGCCGCCGCCGATATTGGCGGTTTGTTCGACGCTGACCAACGTCTGCGGCGGCTGGTAGCGCGAGCGTGGATGAAGAGCTGCGCGAAACGTCTCCGGCGAAAATTGCCCGCCGTCGCCTCGCAGCGGCATGATCTGGAAACCGCCCAGCGCTGCGTGCGCGCCGCCTTCGCGAGCGATGATGTGTGCGGTCGCATGCGCCAGGATCTCGTCGCCGGGACGACAATGCACCAGTGTCGCCGCGACGTTGCACATCGTGCCCGAGGGCATGAACACGGCAGCTTCCTTGCCGAGCAGGTCGGCCACGCGCTCGCACAAGAGATTCACGGTCGGATCGTCGCCGATCTGCTCGTCACCGACTTCGGCCTTTGCCATCGCTTCGCGCATCGCCGGCGTGGGTCGCGTCTGCGTATCCGACAACAGATTGATGCGGACAGGCGTTGCCTGGGGATCGCGCGGGGCAGGGGTGTAGGTCATGGGCAGTTCTCGTCGCTCACATTGCTGTTGACGTTTCAGGGAGTGTATCCCTTAGAATACAAGTGTACGAGGTTCGGCCGATCGAAGAAGGTCAGAAGATCGCCTGACTTCGCATGCCCACGCCTACATCACGTCAAAAATACATCACGTCAAAAAAAGGCCCCGGCAAAACCGGGGCCTTCGAAGATCCAAAAAATACGTCGATCAGCGCGAATAGAATTCAACGATCAGATGCGGCTCCATCTGCACCGCGAAGGGTACGTCCGACAGCGCCGGGATGCGGGTAAACGTCGCGATCATCTTGGAGTGATCGACTTCGAGGAAATCGGGCACGTCGCGCTCGGCCAGCTGGATGGCTTCCAAAACTGGCGTCAGCTGCTTTGAGGATTCCTTGACCTCGACGACATCGCCGACCTTCAGCTTGTAGCTGCCGATGTTGACGCGGCGGCCGTTCACCTTGATGTGACCGTGATTGATGAACTGGCGTGCAGCGAACATGGTGGAGACGAATTTGGCGCGATAGACGACGGTGTCGAGACGGCGCTCCAACAGGCCGATCAGGTTTTCACCGGTGTCGCCCTTCATGCGGCCGGCTTCAACGTAGACGCCGTGAAACTGGCGTTCGCTGATGTTGGCGTAGTAACCTTTCAGCTTCTGCTTGGCGCGGAGCTGCACGCCGAAGTCGGAGAGCTTGCCCTTGCGGCGTTGGCCGTGCTGGCCGGGGCCGTATTCCCTGCGGTTCACGGGGCTCTTCGGGCGACCCCAGATATTCTGGCCCATGCGGCGATCGATCTTGTATTTCGCCTCACTGCGCTTTGTCATCGCGTCCTCTTTGGCATAGCCATCGCGAATGCGATGGCGTTGGTGTTTCGACGTTTGAGGAAACGCGCCCTCCTGTGCACCGGCATTGCCGGGGCCGACAGATCCGCCTCAAAAGCTTGGGGTAAGGACCACGGGTCGCGAAACGCATCGCGGGCCGAAACCGGCCCGCGAGCAAGCGGGTTCTTAGTGAGAAAGCGCCGATCTGTCAACGAAAAGGCCGGGCTTTGTGGTCTAAACTGTCATTCCGGCATGGTGCGCTGGCACCAGACCGGAATCTCTAGATTCCGGGTTCGCTGCTTCGACCCGGAATGACGGCCAAAATCCGTCAGGTCGCAATTGCCCGGACCGGTTTTGGCTCGGTTTGCCCCCAATTAGTGCGTAATTCGGCTGCGATTTCGGTGTTCAGCACCTGTTCCAGTCGATTTAGCGCCCTGGCCACCGGAGCGGCGTCGGTAATGCGGTGATCCCAGCGGATCACGACATCGATGGTTTGGTCGGGCTGCACGACGCCGTAGCTGAGGACGAACGGGCCCGGGCTGATGGCGTGGAGTTCGCCCGCGCCACAGGCCGCGACCGAGGTCACGGCAAAACTACCGAAATAGTTGGCGCGCTGGCGTCCGAAATTGAGACCGATCGACCAGAACAGGCGGCGCAGCGGCAGCGGCAGCCGCGTCGTTCGCAGGATTTTCCGGAACGCCGGCACCTGTGCGACCGGCGCCTGCTTGGCGTGCCGGATCAGCGCATCGACTTCACCCAACGGCATTTCCTCGGGCGCGGTGATCTTCTGCGGCAGCACGCAATCCTGGCCGTCTTCGACGCGGGCGATCGCCACCATCGCGACGCTGCGCGGCAGCTCGTAGAAGCCGGGCAGTGGCCATTTAACGTACAGCGTCCGCAGCACGGGCTCGCCTTTCGCCACCACCGCAAATGCCTTGACGAAGATCGCAGCCCAACCGGGCGGCTGCGTCGCCTGCGCGCGTGCCTCGATCAGGCTGCGGACGTTGAGGGGGCGTGCGAGGGATACAAAGGGCACGCGGATCGACGCGTGCATCAGGTCAGCAACGAGACGGCGCTGTATTGAAACTTTTCGAGCCGTTCCGCGCATCGCCCCCGCTCAGGTTCCCAAACCAACGAATTAGTGTGCTGCCGGACACCAACGATCGACGCATCCGGCAGCTGATCTAGCACGAACCAACCGGTCTGACGCCAGATGGTTCTGTTTCAGGGCGCCGGTTTGGCTATCGGTTCGCCGGCCTTGACGATGTAAACCCCGAGCACTTTGAATGGTTTGTCGCCTGCCTTGGCATCGTGAATGGCTCCCGGAGGGATCTGGTAGGATTCGCCGGCTTTGATTTTCATCGGGGGCTTGCCGTCGATCAAAAGCTCAAGCTCACCCTCGAGCACATAGCCGGTTTCGGCGCCGGGATGGGTATGACGGCCGGCCGCGCCGCCGGCCGGAACCTCGGCGATCGCGGTGACCGTATTGTAACCTTCCGGAAAATCGACTTTCTGCAACGGCGTGCGCTTGATGCCGCTTTGCTGGGCGATGGCGACGCCGGCACCCGCAAACGCGATGACGGCGAGCCCGAACAGAATCTTCTTGATCATGATTTTCTCCCCTGCCTGTAGCGAAAGCTTAGCAGCCCCGCGGTCGCGCGAAAAGCACACGCGCCGCCGCGGCGCGCCTAGCGCTTGATTCCCTCAAAACTCGCCGCGATGCCGCGCTGAAACAGCGACCAGTCAAATCCCAGTGCCAAGGCGGCATAGCCGCGTTCGATCATCTTGTTGGCCTGTTCCGGCGTGCGCGCGACGCCGCCAATCGGCACGCCGCTTTTCAAAAT
>JBJMTR010000293.1:0-4547 GCA_045811565.1 Bradyrhizobium sp. | reverse complement strand
TATGGTGCAATATATCGGACTTGTATCCTACAAAATGCAGGTCAAAAAGAGCCCGTAAAGCGATCCAGCCGAGGTCTCAAGGAGAAGATTCATGCGCTCAATCGGACATTTCATCGGTGGCCGCGAGGTCAAAGGCACGTCAGGACGGACCGCGGACGTCTTCGAGCCGATGACCGGCGACGTCCAGGCCAAGGTTGCACTGGCATCCAAAGCCGAGGTTCGTGCTGCCGTGGAGAACGCCAAGGCCGCGCAGGTAGAGTGGGCGAACACCAATCCGCAGCGCCGGGCGCGGGTGATGATGAAATTCCTCGAACTCGCCCAGCGCGATTACGACAAGCTCGCGGACCTCCTCGCGCGCGAGCACGGCAAGACCGTGCCCGACGCCAAGGGCGATATCCAGCGCGGGCTTGAGGTGGTCGAATTCGCCTGCGGCATTCCGCACCTGATGAAGGGCGAGTACACGGAGGGGGCGGGTCCCGGCATCGACATCTATTCGTTGCGCCAGCCGCTCGGCGTCGTTGCAGGCATCACGCCGTTCAACTTCCCAGCGATGATCCCGATGTGGAAATTCGCGCCCGCGATCGCTTGCGGCAACGCGTTTATCTTAAAGCCTTCGGAGCGCGATCCCGGCGTGCCGATGGAACTCGCGAAGCTGATGATCGAGGCCGGCCTGCCGGCGGGCATCCTCAATGTAGTCAACGGTGATAAGGAAGCGGTCGACGCCATTCTCGACGATCCCGACATCAAGGCCGTCGGCTTCGTCGGCTCTTCGCCGATTGCGCAATATATCTACCAACGGGCGGCGGCGACGGGAAAGCGGGCGCAATGCTTCGGTGGCGCGAAGAACCACGCCATCGTCATGCCGGACGCCGACATGGACCAGACCGTCGACGCCCTGATCGGCGCCGGGTACGGCTCGGCCGGCGAACGCTGTATGGCTATTTCCGTGGCCGTGCCGGTCGGCAAGACCACCGCCGATCGTTTGATGGAAAAACTCGTCCCGCGCGTCGAGAGCCTGAAGATCGGTACCTCGATCGACCCCTCCGCGGATTACGGTCCGCTGGTGACAAGAGAGGCGCTTAACCGCGTCAAGAACTACGTCGAGATCGGCCTGAAGGAAGGTGCGACGCTCGCGGTGGATGGCCGCGGTTTCAAGATGCAGGGTTATGAAAACGGCTTCTACATGGGAGGCTGCCTGTTCGACAATGTCACCCGGGACATGCGGATCTACAAGGAGGAGATTTTCGGCCCGGTGCTGTCGGTGGTGCGCGCCCACGATTATAACGAAGCGCTCGCGCTGCCATCCGATCACGACTACGGCAATGGCGTTGCGATCTTCACCCGCGACGGCGATGCCGCGCGCGACTTCGCAGCCAAGGTCAACGTCGGCATGGTCGGCATCAACGTGCCGATCCCGGTTCCGATCGCCTATTACACCTTCGGCGGCTGGAAGAAGTCCGGCTTCGGCGATCTCAATCAGCACGGCCCGGATTCGATCCGCTTCTATACCAAGACCAAGACGGTGACCTCGCGCTGGCCCTCCGGCGTCAAAGAGGGCGCGGAGTTCTCGATCCCCACGATGAACTAGCCGGGTCCTATAGGGGAAGAATGCAGTTCGCTCTCAACGAGGACCAGATTGCGGTTCGCGATATGGCGCGGGAATTCGCCGCGGAGAAAATCGCGCCGCATGCGCTCCGCTGGGATGAGGAGAAGCATTTTCCGGTCGACGTGATGCGCGAGGCGGCGAGCCTTGGCATCGGAGGCATCTATATCGGCGACGACGTCGGCGGCTCCGCCATGACGCGGTTCGACGCCGCGCTGATCTTCGAGGCGTTGGCGCAAGGCTGTCCGACGGTGTCGGCCTACATCTCGATCCACAACATGGCGTCGTGGATGATCGACGCCTTCGGCAGCGACGCCCAGCGCCGCAAATGGTTGCCAAAACTCTGCACCATGGAGCTGTTGGCGAGCTATTGCCTGACCGAGCCGGGCTCCGGATCGGATGCCGCGGCGCTGCGTGCCCGCGCGGTGCGCGATGGCGACCAGTATGTGCTCAACGGCCAGAAGCAGTTCATCTCCGGTGCGGGCGGTGGCGACCTCTACGTCGTGATGGTCAGGACCGGCGGCGACGGGCCCGGCGGCATCTCGACGCTGGTAATCCCGGCCGACACGCCGGGGCTCTCGCTCGGCGCCAACGAGCGCAAGATGGGCTGGAACGCGCAGCCGACCCGCGCGGTGATCTTCGAGAATGCCCGCGTGCCCGTCGAGAACCGGCTGGGCGATGAAGGCATCGGCTTCAAGGTCGCGATGGCCGGCCTCGATGGCGGCCGCATCAACATCGCCGCCTGCTCGCTCGGCGGCGCTCAAAGCGCGCTCGACAAGTCGCTCGCTTACATGAAAGAGCGGAAAGCCTTCGGAAAGCGGCTCGACGAATTCCAGGCGCTGCAATTCCGTCTCGCCGACATGGCGACCGAACTGGAGGCGGCGCGGACCTTTGTGTGGCGCGCGGCGGCGGCGCTCGACCGCAAGGATCCGGATGCGACGATGCTGTGCGCGATGGCCAAACGCTTTGGCACCGATGTCGGTTTTGAGGTCGCGAACCAGGCGCTGCAACTGCACGGCGGTTACGGCTACCTCAGCGAATACGGCATCGAGAAGATCGTGCGCGACCTGCGCGTGCACCAGATTCTGGAAGGAACCAATGAAATCATGCGGCTGATCATAGCGCGAAACATGATCGAGGGGGCGCGATGACGATCGCAGCTGCAGCCGCTGATCAGGAAGGCGACCTGATCGTCCGGCGCGAGGGCTGTGCCGGCATCATCCGCCTCAACCGGCCGAAGGCGATCAATGCCGTGACGCTGGAGATGTTTCGCGACATCGACAAGGCCCTTGACCGGTTCGAGACCGATCCGGCGGTGGCCGTGATCCTGCTGGAAGGCGCCGGTGAGCGCGGCCTTTGCGCCGGCGGCGATATCCGCGCGCTGTGGGAAAGCTCGAAGGTGCGCGGCGATCTCGGCAAGACGCTGTGGCGCGAGGAGTACATCCTCAACGCCCGCATCGCCAAATTTGCAAAACCCTATATCGCTTTCATGGACGGCATCGTGATGGGCGGCGGCGTCGGCCTATCAGCGCATAGTAGCCATCGCGTCGTCACCGAGCGGACCAAACTGGCAATGCCCGAGGTCGGCCTCGGCTTCTTCCCGGATGTCGGCGGCACCTGGCTGTTGTCGCACGCGCCGGGCGAGATCGGCACGTATTTCGGACTGACCGGGCAGACCATGAACGGCCCCGACGCGATCTACGCACGCTTTGCAGATGCGGTGGTGCCGTCAGGCACGCTCACTGCCTTGCGCGAGGTCCTTACCAAACTTCGCCCCGGCACGACGTCCGCCGAAATCAAAGCTCTGATCGATAGTTTCGCGACCGGCGAAACGTCGGGTCCGGTCGCCGCGATGCAGCCGAAGATCGATGGCTGGTTCGCCCATGACCGGATGGAAGGTATCGTTGCAGCGCTTCAGCGGGATGGCTCGGAACTGGCGCGATCGACGCTGAAGACCCTGAACGAGAAATCGCCGCGCGGCATGGTGGTCACGCTAAAACTGTTGCGGCTGGCACGGGCATCACCTTCGCTGGAGGAATGCCTGGTGCGAGAATATCGCGCCGCGCTGCAAGTCTTTGCCAGCGACGATTTTCGCGAGGGTGTCCGCGCCGCCGTGATTGACAAGGACCGCAACCCAAAATGGTCGCCGCCGCGGATCGAGGACGTGACGCCAGAGATGGTTGCGCCTTACTTTGCCGAGATCGGCGCCGACGAACTGAAATTCACCTAACCAAAATAGAAACGTCCATGCGGAGGAAATTGAGATGGCAAGCATAGCATTCATTGGCCTCGGCAATATGGGCGGGCCGATGGCGGCCAATCTGGTCAAGGCCGGCCACAAGGTGATCGCGTTCGATCTGGTCGCAGCCTCGCGCGATCAGGCCAAGGCCGATGGCGCTGCGATCGCGGAGAGTTCGGTCGCAGCGGTAAAAGGCGCGGACATCGCGATCACCATGCTGCCGGCAGGCAAGCATGTGCTGTCTGTCTGGACCGACGTCGTTCCGTCGATGAAGAAGGGCGCGCTGATCATCGATTGCTCCACCATTGATGTCGAAAGCGCCAGGCAGGCGCATACGCTGGCGGCGAAGCACGGCATGGCGTCGGTCGATGCCCCGGTCTCCGGCGGTACCGGCGGCGCCAAGGGTGCGACATTGACCTTCATGTGCGGCGGCGCGGAGAAGGCGTTCGCCTCGGCCAAGCCGGTACTGGAAAACATGGGCAAGAAGATCGTGCATTGCGGCGGCGCCGGCGCTGGGCAAGCGGCGAAGATCTGTAACAACATGATCCTCGGCGTTTCCATGATCGCGGTCGGCGAAGCCTTTGCGCTCGCGGAAAAGCTCGGACTTTCGCACCAGGCGTTGTTCGATGTCGCCTCGACCTCGTCGGGGCAATGCTGGGCGCTGACATCGTATTGTCCGGTACCGGGCCCGGTGCCGACGTCGCC
>JBJMTR010000292.1:0-12734 GCA_045811565.1 Bradyrhizobium sp. | reverse complement strand
GGCGTTTGGCGAAGCGATACCTTTTCCGTCTTGTTGAGGCGCTCGCGCTCGCGCTGGCGGATCCGCTCGCGCTCGCTCGCAACGGCTTTCATGCGCTTCTGCAGGCTGTCGCCGGCAAGTAAAGGCATGATCAGCGTGTAGGCGGTCGCACTCGCGGCAACCGCGGCGAGCAGCATGGTCATGAACCTGGCATCGTGGAGTTTTGTGACGAGAAAATCGATCATCGCTGCACCGTCAGAAGTCGAAATTGATCATTTTTTTCATCACCAGCACGCCGATGGTCACCCAGAGGGCGCAAGCGACCAGCATCAACTGACCGGTCTGGTGGGTCCATAGCAGCGCGATATAATCGGGGGTCGAGATATAGACGAGCAGCATGACGATGGGTGGCAGCGCACCGATGATGGCCGCGGATGCCTTGGCTTCCATGGACATCGCCTGGATCTTCTCGGCCATTTTCTTGCGGTCGCGCAGCACCTTGGAAAGATTGCCCAGGGCTTCCGACAGGTTGCCGCCGGATTTTTGCTGAATCGAGACCACGATGCCGAAAAAATTCGCTTCCGGCAGCGGCATCCGCTCGTACAGCCGCGAGCAAGCCTCACCAAGCGGCATACCGACCGCCTGGGTTTCGATGATGGCGAGGAATTCGCTCCGGAGCGGTTCAGGCGAATCCGCGGCGACGACCTTGATCGAGTCGAACAGCGGCAGACCGGCCTTGATGCCGCGAACGATCACGTCGACGGCGTCCGGCAGCGCCTTCATGAATGCCTTTTCCCGGCGCTTCTTGAGATAGCCGAGGCCCCAACGAGGCAAACCAAGGCCCGCGGCGAAAGCGAGGCCTGCGGCACCGAGCAGCCCACCCCCCGCGGTGAACACCAGCCCGAAGACGACGATGGCGGTAACGCCGGACATGATCCAGAATTTCTGCGGCGTCCAGTCGAGGCCCGCCTGCATCAGGCGAGTGCTCAGCGAGACATTCTTGTCCTTCTGGCGGCGCGCCTCGAGCTCTTTCAGCGATCCCTCGACCTGTTCACGGCGCGAGCGCTGGCTCCTCTCGGCCTGGCGGGCGATGGGTTCGGGCTTGGCGATGGAAGCGCGGCGGGACTCGGCCTTCTTTTCCCCCGACAGCATGGGATAGACGAAGACCCAGGCAAGACCGCCGACGGTGGTCGCGGCGAGGAAGGCCAGTGCGAGCGTTTGAAGGTTCATGGTCCGCTCCCCTAGCCCTGCGGGCCGACTTCCGAGGCGTCGAGCGCGGCGGCGAGCCGCTTCTCCTCGCCGTAATAGCGTGCGCGTTCCCAGAACCGCGGCCGTCCGATGCCGGTCGAGCGATGCCGGCCGATGATCTTGCCGTTCGCGTCTTCGCCGACCATGTCGTACAGGAAAATATCCTGGGTGATGATGGTGTCGCCTTCCATGCCCATCACTTCCGTGATGTGGGTGATGCGCCGTGAGCCGTCGCGCAGGCGCGCGGCCTGTACAATGACGTCGATCGAAGCGCAGATCATTTCGCGGATGGTGCGGGAGGGCAGCGAAAATCCACCCATCGTGATCATCGATTCGCAGCGCGACAGCGCCTCGCGGGGATTATTGGCATGCAACGTTCCCATCGAGCCGTCATGGCCGGTATTCATCGCCTGCAGCAGGTCGAATGCCTCCGGTCCGCGGACTTCGCCGACGATGATGCGCTCGGGCCGCATACGCAGGCAGTTGCGGACCAGTTCGCGCATGGTGATCTGGCCCTCGCCCTCGATGTTGGGCGGACGGGTTTCCAGCCGCACCACATGCGGCTGTTGCAGTTGAAGCTCGGCGGCGTCCTCGCAGGTGATGACGCGCTCGTCATGTTCGATGAATTGCGTCAGGCAGTTCAGCAGCGTGGTTTTGCCGGAGCCGGTGCCGCCCGAGATCAACACGTTGCAGCGGACCCGCCCGATAATCTGCAAAATTTGTGCGCCTTCCGGCGTGATCGCGCCGAACTTGACCAGCTGCTCGAGCGTCAGCTTGTCCTTCCTGAATTTGCGGATGGTGAGCGCGGGGCCATCGATCGCCAGCGGCGGCACGATCGCGTTGACGCGTGAGCCGTCGGCGAGGCGGGCGTCGCAGATTGGCGAAGATTCGTCGACGCGCCGGCCGACCTGGCTGACGATGCGCTGGCAAATGTTGAGAAGCTGCTGATTGTCGCGGAAACGGATGCCGGTGCGCTGGATCTTGCCGCCAACTTCGATGAACACCGTGCCGGCGCCGTTGACCATGATATCGGCGATGTCGTCGCGTGATAACAGCGGCTCGAGCGGGCCGTAGCCGAGAACGTCGTTGCAGATATCGTCGAGCAGGTCTTCCTGCTCGGCAATCGACATCACGATGTTCTTGATCGCGATGATCTCGTTGACGATGTCGCGGATTTCCTCCCGGGCCGAGTCGCCGTCGAGTTTGGCGAGCTGGGCGAGGTCGATCGCCTCGATCAGGGCGCCGAAAATGGTCGCCTTGACCTGGTAGTAATTGTCGGACCGTCGCGTCTCCATGGCGGGCGCCGGCGGCTGTTTCGCGGGCGAAATAGGCGGCGAGGAGATGGTCGGGGCTGCGCTCTCGCGCAGCGCGGCCGGCGCGCTGGAAGGCTCCGGCGCGAGAATGGCGGGCTTTACCGCCCGCGTATCCGTTTCATTTCCGCTACGCTTACCAAACACGACGGTACTCCAGGCGGGCGGCTACTTTGCCCGCAGCTTCTCGAGCAGGGGCGACAGGAATGACCCCCGCGGCTTCTTGGTCTCGCCGCGGCCTGTCAGCCGCTGCGCAATCTGCAGAAACATCTCGGTGCTGCGATGATTGGCGGAAATTTCCGCGATCATCTGGCCATTATTGGCAGCCGAACCGAACATCTGCGGATCGAACGGAATCGAAGCGACCGGCTGGCTTTCGATCGCCTTGGCGAACTCGCCGGCGTTGATTTCCGGCCGCTTCGGGATGCCGACCTGATTGAGACAATAGAGCGGCGCGCGATCGTTCGGTCGCGATGCCTTCAGGAGATCGACGAGGTTCTTGGTGTTGCGCAGGTTGGCAAGATCCGGCGCGGCGACGACCAGAATATCGTCCGCGGCAATCAGCGCGCGCTTGGTCCAGCCTGACCATTGATGGGGAACGTCGAGTACGATGCAGGGCATCGTGGTGCGAAGCGTGTCAAAGATCGAATCGAATGCCTCGGCGCCGAAATCGTAGACCCGATCAAGCGTTGCCGGCGCCGCCAGCAGGCTGAGATGGTCGGTGCATTTTGACAAAAGACGGTCGATGAAGGCGGAATCGACCCGGTCAGGCGAGAAAACCGCTTCCGCAATCCCTTGGGGCGGATCCTGGTTGTAGTCGAGGCCGGCGGTGCCGAAGGCGAGGTCGAGGTCGGCGACCACGGAATCCAGCGCGAGATCGCGCGCGATCGCCCAGGCGACATTGTGCGCGACCGTGGACGCGCCGACGCCGCCCTTGGCGCCGACCACGGCAACGATGCGGCCGACAGCTTTGGCCTCCGGCGCCGAGAACAGGTTGCAGACCGAGCGCACCACGTCGATCGCCGTCACCGGGGCGATCATGTAATCGCTGACGCCGCGGCGTACCAGTTCCCGGTAGAGCGCGACATCGTTGATGCGCCCGATCACGATGACGCGGGTCCCGGCGTCGCAGACCGTGGCAAGCTGGTCGAGGCCGGCAAGCACATCGCTGCGGCCTTCGGTTTCCAGGATGACCACGTTGGGGGTCGGCGCCGAGCGGTACGCCTCGATGGCGGCGGCCATGCCGCCCATCTGGATCTTGAGATGCGCCTTGTCGAGGCGGCGGTCTTCGCCCGCGGATTGTACCGCGGCTGCGGTTTCCGCGCTCTCGCAAAACGCCTGCACCGACACCCGTGGTGCCGGTGCGATATGCTCTTCCGCGGACGGCGGCGAGATGTCCGGTTCGGAATTCTGGCGCGCGTAGTTGATCATTTGCCTGTATCGCTCAGCTTGGCCTTATCGGCCTCGGGATAGGTGGTCGCGGTCGAGGTGCCCTTGCGATACTTCTCGAAGGCCGCGTCGCGCCGCATGGTGTAGGCGGGCGTCTCCTCGCGCGGCTGCACGAGATCAGATGGATTGTCGACCACAGCAGCCAGGTTGCGCTGGTTGGCGCAGCCGAAATTGTAATACGATTTGTTTTCGAAGTAGCTCTTGTTGTGGATGGAGGGTCCGAGGTCCTCCGGCCAGAGGCCGCAAGGGCCGGCGACCGCCGAGATCTTCGGATAACTCAACCGGATCGCCGCCATGTGCCGCGGGTCCTCCGGGTGATACTGGCGGACATTGACCGCGCGCGGCGGCACGCCGGCGGCGGCGATGGTGGCCTGGATTTCCCGCAATGAACCCGCGGCCGCCCGGGCGTTCGGCGTGTCGACGGGCACGTCGATGCTGATCGCGCCGGTCCCCTCACGGAGCCAGGCCTGCGCGAGCCCCAACACGTCGACGCGCTGCGGAGCCGAAAGGCCGCCGCGCGCCCGACCGACGAAAACCACTATCGAGCGGTCGGCTTCATGGATTGCGATCGGATGACGCTGGCGATAATCGTCTGGCACGCTTGCCGTCGCCAGATCGTCGCCGGTATGCTTGCAGGCTGAAAGCGCCACCGCAAGACCGATCAGCGCTCCTGCCAGGCGAAAGGCGCGTTTGCGATCGGCGGGTCTTCCGAATGTCATCTGTGGTGTCATCGTCCCGCCTCAGTCGGTAATGAAGCCGTAGGTGCCGCGATAATTCCGCGCCGGCTCGACGCGGCCCGGAACGCCGTAGATGCGGTTGATGCTGCCCAGCAGGTCGGCCTGCGGATCGGACACGGCGGCGAAGCCGTCATCCGGGCGCGACAGGTCTTTCTGCGCCACCGCACGGACGACATAAGGCGTCACCAGAACCATCAACTCGGTCTGGTTGTTCACGTAATCGCGGCTGCGGAACAACGTGCCGAGCACCGGCAGTTGCGCCAGGCCCGGAAGGCCGTTGATGGCCTGCTTGGTCTGTTCCTGGATCAGGCCCGCCATTGCCATCGCCCCGCCGGAGGGGATTTCCAGCGTCGTTTCGGCGCGTCGGGTCTTGATCGAGGGAACGGTCAGCGAACTCCCGGACTGGTTGATCGTGATCGAATTTTCGTTCGACAATTCGGAGACCTCGGTCATCACCCGCAGGCTGATCCGCCCCTCCGTCAGCACCACCGGCGTGAAGTTGAGGGAGATGCCGAATTTCTTGAAGCTGATCTGCGTCGTACAGACATGTGTGACCGGGTCGCAGGCATAGCCTGCAGGAACCGGAAACTCGCCGCCGGCGATGAAGGTCGCGGACTCGCCGGAGATGGCGGTGAGGTTGGGTTCGGCCAGCGTTCGCACCACGCCGGCGCTTTCCATCGCGCGCAAGGTGGCGGTCACCGACGGCGTGGCGCCGAATGATCCCGTCAGGTTGTTGGTTGTGAGGCTGCGGCCAAGGGCCGTGAACGGATTGTTGTTGTTGAAGTTCACCACCGCCGTGCCGTAATTCAGGTTGGCAGAGAGGTCGATGCCCAGCTGCTTGATGATGTTGCGCGCGACTTCGGCGACGGTCACCTTGAGCATCACCTGGTCGCGGCCGCGCACCGCGATCGAATTGACGACCTTGTCCGCCCCGCCCACCAGGCGCGCGGCGAGATCGCCGGCCTGCTGGGCGTCGATCGGGCTCGCCGCCGTGCCGGTCAGCACCACGCCTTCGCCGACGCCATCGATCTGGATGTCGGAGTTCGGCAGCGATTGCCTCAGCGCGGCGCGCACGCCGTTAAGATCGCGTTTGACGGCGATGTCATAGGCGGCGATTTGCTGGCCGGCGGAATCGAAGAACACGATGTTGGTCTGGCCGACCGCAGCGCCGATGATATAGGCGCGCTGGGCGGAACGGACCACCGCGTTGGCGATTTTCGGATCGGCGACCAGTACGTCCTTGATGTCACGTGGCAGGTCGATCACGACCGATTTCCCGATCCCGAGCGAAAGAAATCGCGCATTCATCTGCCCGTCGGCGGCAAGGGGCGCCGCGCGATAGTCGCTCGCCACTACCGGCGTCATGGCCGGATTGAGCGTCAGTGCGGCGACAGCCGAAAACGACAGCGCGCGGACCATGAAAGTCCGCATCATCTGCTGATTTCTCCTGCGCGTCATTTCCTGCGTCCTTTCGGTCACTCGACCATGTTGACGTCGGCGACGCTGCGCAGCGCCAGCGAGGTCTGCCGTTGCAGGTCTTCGGGTTTGACCGATTGACCGAGGCCGATGTCTGATTTTGCGACGAGAATGTCTACCGTACGCAGCTGCGCAACAGGTGGAGGCGCGCTGTTGATCCCGCTCGCAAGATACAGGGCCGTGAGGCCTGCGCCGGCGGCAATTGCCAGGACCACAATGCGAGCGGTATTCATACGCTTCACTTTCCACATGACGCCGCGACGCTTCCGCCGCCGTGATCGGAGTTGACCAGCTATTCGTCAAAGCATGGTTAATGAGCCGTATCTAAATCGCCTTAATGGGTGGTTACCCGCCGCCGATCAATGAATGGCAAGATGGGTCGGGTCGACTGCCTTGATCCATTCGGTCTCGGGATAGACCATCAGTGCGCCGAGCGCGAGCGCGATGCCGTAGGGGACTCCGCTTTGCTTGTCGTGCAGCCTGAGCAACCAGGCCTGACCGGTGAGCGAAATGGGCAGCGGCCATTGCCGCAACCGGAGCAACAGCAAGGTCAGGGCGCCGCCGAACAGCGAGGCATAGACCAGAAAGGTGAGCAGATGGTCAAAACCGAACCAGAGCGCCACGCCGGCCGCCACCTTGGCATCGCCGCCGCCGACCCAGCCCATTGCGAAGCAGACGAAAGCCGCGGCAAGCACTGCAGCGCCGGCACCAACGTGTGAAAGGAGATCGTGCAATCCCATGCCGGCCGCTGGCGCGAGAACCAGAAAACCTGCCGCCAGCGCCAGCGACACCCGGTTCGAAATCGTCATGGTGAGCAGATCGCTTGCGGCTGCGAATGCCATCAGGGCCGGAAACAGCAGAAGGCGCGCAATGTCGAGGATCATGGATTTACAAAAGGCTGTGCTGCTGGCGCGAGGTCAAGCGTTGAAGACTACACACGAGAGATGAACAAGGGGAAAACGGATTCGCGTATCACCAGACGGTCGCAATTCGGCACGCCAGCGTAACAAGCGCCAGCATCAGCGCAAGACAGACAATTGTTGCGGAAGCGTGATTCCGGCTGCTGACCCGAATGGCCGGCTCTGTTTCTGTGACAGACGGGATCGCTAGCTTACGCATTTCTTACGCATTTACTCTGGCGGAAACAACAAAGGCCTCGGCAAATACCGAGGCCTTTGAGGCACTGCGGCGCAGCAGTTTATTACTTGTTGAGCTCGTTTGAGACGGAGGTGAACTTATTGACTAGGGCGCTGCCGACGCCGTTAACAGCGCCGATGATCACGACGGCAATGCCGGCAGCGATCAAGCCGTATTCGATAGCCGTGGCGCCGGTCTCGTCTTTCAAGAAGCGCGAAATCAGATTCTTCATCAGGTAAACTCCATGTGCACGTGGCTGGTCAAACTAGGGTCAGGTCTCACCGGCGTTCTCAGCACCGCGACCGTAGCGTGACCCTATGGTCGGAGAATTGCGAGGCAGTTAATTCGATCGCGGAAAAACCCTTGGAACGGGCTGGTCCCCTAGCAGGGTAAATTTGACACTAAGGCTTCGCGTAAAATTCGATGCTGCCGCAACTTTCGTGTTGCCGGGACGTCAACGAACTTGTTGATCTCTTCTCAAGGACTACGACATCGACGCCGTGCTGCAAATGCCCGCTACTCCCGGATGCCCGGAAAACAGGCTGCCCGATCATTACGGCATCGAGGAGCAGTCGTCGTTTCCCGCCGGCATCGCCGGGCAATTCGCTTATCCGTTCCGGAAGTAGCTGCGCTCGATCGGTTGTTGCTCGACTTTGAGGCTTTCAGCGCGATTTCGTGCGCTCCCTTAACCTTGCTTTGACCTATGTCTGACTAGACTCGGTTGCTTTAGCGCCTGAAGCGTCCGCCTGGTAAATGTAAGAGTAACGCGTATGAACAGCGCCCGAATTATCGTTCTGGCTATAGCCATTTGTGCAGGCGGTGTTGCCGCTTATCTGGTGAGCGGTGGGCTCAAAGATGCGCCCTCGGCGCCGCCGGTGGCGGTACAACTGCCGACCGTGGATGTCCTCGTTGCCAAGGGTGACATCCCCCTTGGCCAGACCGTCGCTCCCGAAAATCTGCAGTGGCAAACGTGGACCGAGTCCACTGCAAGCGGCAGCTTTATTCGCAAGAAGGAGCGCCCTGACGCTGTAACCCAACTTGCCGGCTCTATTGCGCGGGTGCCGTTCATAGCCGGGGAACCGATCCGCGAGCAGAAGTTGGTGAAAGCAAACGGTTCAGGATTCATGGCAGCAATTCTGCCGAGCGGCATGCGAGCCGTCTCGACTGAAATTTCTGCGGAAACCGGAGCGGGCGGCTTCATTCTCCCGAACGATCGCGTCGATGTCATTCTGTCGAGACGCGAGAAGCAGCAGAATCCAGATGCCCCGCCAGCCGATATCGTCTCGTCCCACGTCGTTGTGTCGAACGTGCGGGTCCTGGCTATCGATCAGGCTCCCAGGGAGAAAGAGGGACAAAACGCGGTGCTCGGCAAGACGGCCACATTGGAAATGAGTCCTGATGACGTAGAGATCTTGGCCAAAGCGCGCCTGAGCGGTACGTTGTCATTGGCGCTGCGCAGCATCGCAGACAACAGAACCACCACCGTTGCTTCCACTGGCGAGAGCAAGCTCATCACGGTTTACCGGGGAACCAGTACCCAGGACGTGCTTAGCTGTACCCCTCTTTGCGCCAGAAGGTGACGGTTAACGTCGGCCTAACAGAACGGGTCGCTCTGCTTCGATCCGGCGAAACACTTCGACAATCAGTTTCAGGTAGTTCTAGCGGCAATTCCCTTCGCCTACAGGCCTGTTTGATGCCGCAGCCCTTTTGCTTTGCCAGAAACGCGTTGCGCCGGTTCAGCCGCAACCGCCGCGGTTCAACCGCGGTCGAGTTCGCACTGGTCGCGCCGGTGTTTTTTGCGCTGCTGTTCGCGATCATCGAAACGGCGATGGTGTTTTTTGCGAGCCAGGTGCTCGAAACCGTGACGCAGGATGCCGCGCGCGAGGTCATGACCGGTCAGGCGCAAGGCGCGTCCTACACCAAGCAGCAATTCAAGGACTATGTTTGCGAGCACAGCAGCGCGCTGTTCGATTGTGCCAACGGCATCTATATCGATATTCAGAACTATCCGGCATTCACCGACATCAAGATCACCGCTCCGGTCGACGCGGCCAAAAACTTCGTCAATGACATGAAATACTGTCCCGGCAAGGACGGCGATATCGTCGTGGTGCGGCTATTCTATCAATGGCCGCTCTTCGTCACCGGGCTCGGCTACAACGTCGCCAACCTGGCTGGCAGCAAGAGGTTGCTGACTGCGACGGCCGCGTTCAGGAACGAGCCCTTCACCGGCGCCGCGCCCCCTTGTTCATGAGCAGAGCGATGAAAACCAGGCTGCTGTCATCGATCCTTTCGCGCGCGCGGTGGTCCGCCGCCGCCGTCATCGCGGATTGCCGCGGCATCGCGGCGACCGAATTCGCGATGATCGTTCCGATCATGCTGGTACTGTTCTTCGGCACGTACGAGTTTTCGTCCGGCATCGCCGTCGACCGCAAGGTGACGCTGGTGGCGCGGACGCTCGCCGACCTCACCTCTCAAACGTCGTCATCGGTCGCGGACATCGATTTGAAGAACTTCTTTGCGGCGAGCGCGTCAATCCTGACACCATATTCCGTCACACCCGCACGACCCGTTATTTCCGAGATCTATGTCGATGCTTCCAAGGTTGCGAAGATCCAATGGAGCCAAGCGGCGACGATCGCCGTGGTGTCGGGAGCGCCGCAGGCCACGCTTCAAACCTCGAACCGCAAGGCTGGGGACATTGTCTCGATTCCGCCGGCGCTGGTTATTCCCGACACATTTCTGATCTTTACCGAGGTCGGGTACCATTACGTTCCGGTGGTCACCCAGGTGATGTCCAAGGACGGGGTTCACTTGCAGGACGAAGCTTACACGCGACCGCGACAAACCAAGTGCGTCGACTATCCGGCCCCGGTGGACCCGACGAAACCCTGCGTGCCGAAGTAGCGTAGACATTTCGCTTGGACGTCTGTCGTCGCGGGATGAAAACAACAAAGCAAAAGGCCGCGCAGTGCGCGCGGCCTTTCAGCTTGTTCAGGCGGGATTTCTCGGCGCAAACCGGGAGAAATCTTTATCCGGCGGCGCGCAGATTGTCGGCCGAAGATTTGCCAGAGCGGCGATCTGCCACGATCTCGTAGGAGATCTTTTGGCCTTCACGCAGCGTCCCAAGGCCGGCACGTTCAACGGCGCTGATGTGCACGAACACGTCGTTGCCGCCGTCATCCGGCTGGATGAAGCCATAGCCCTTGGTTGCGTTAAACCACTTCACGGTTCCCATGCTCACGGGGGTAGTCCCTTCTCAGATATACAAGTCGAAACCCACTGGTCCAGTGGGCTGGTGAGATCGAATTTTTGGAAGGGTCGTCAGCGTCTAAACCGGCTGCACCGGTGGATAGCTAATGTCGTCCGGCCGAAAATCGATTAATTGATATTATGCGAAAACAGGGTTTAAAACAATCCTGAGGTGCGCGAATTTTGTTCCGGGACATAACCGAGCGGCGCGCACGACATCATGGATGTCGTGCGCTTTTTCGGCAGCTGCGGGAACGCGTTTATCGGCGGCGGAACTGGCCGCCCCGCGGCGGTGCACCACGGGGAGCACCGGCCGACGGGCGCTCGTCCTTGTGGCGGAAAATCAGTCGGCCCTTCTCCAGGTCATAGGGCGACATTTCGATCGTGACCCGATCGCCGGCCAGCGTCTTGATCCGGTTCTTCTTCATCTTGCCGGCGGTGTAGGCGACAATCTCGTGTCCGGCATCAAGCTGCACGCGGTAACGTGCGTCGGGGAGGATTTCGGTCACCAGTCCTTCGAACTGGATCAGCTCTTCTTTAGCCATGTGGTTCTCCAGGTCGATCGACGGCTAGCGTTGTGGTCCGGGGTTGCGGTTGGGTTGCTTATTCGGTCGACTTTCGCGATGCAAGAAGGCGACGCCTTGAATGCTTTCGCTTTTGCCGGCCTGCGACGGTCGCGGCGACTCGCCACGGTTCGCCTGCGGAGCGGCATTATTACCACCTCCGCGACGGGGTCGGCGAGGGCCTTTTGATCCCGGCGCCGATTCATGGCCTCTGACGTTGTGGGCTCGCGGCGCGGACCGTCCGCCGCGATGCTGCGCAGGCGCTACCGGCGCCGCGTCGCGTTGACCCGGCGTGCGGCGGTCTTCCCGCGGCAGCGCAATACGTATGAGCCGCTCGATATCGCGCAAGTATCCCATCTCCTCGCCACCTGCGATCAGCGAGATGGCGACACCATCCGCGCCGGCGCGCGCCGTGCGGCCGATACGATGGACATAGGTTTCCGGAACGTTGGGCAGATCGAAATTGACCACATGGCTGATGCCGTCGACATCAATACCCCGCGCGGCGATATCGGTCGCAACCAGCGTGCGGATTTCGCCGGTACGGAACGCGGCCAGTACGCGCTCGCGGTGGTTCTGCGACTTATTGCCGTGAATGGCATTGGCCGTGATGCCGGCCTTGGCGAGGCCCTTTACCACCTTGTCGGCGCCGTGCTTGGTCCGGGTGAAGACCAGCGCGCGATCGACCGGTTCCTGCTTCAACAGCTGCGCCAGCACGGCGGGCTTGGCCGCGAAATCGACCTGGATGATGCGCTGAGTGACGCGGTCGGCGGTCGAGGATACCGGCGTCACCGCCACGCGGGCGGGATCGCGCAGCATTTGTTCCGCGAGTTCCGCGATATCCTTTGGCATCGTCGCCGAGAAGAACAGCGTCTGCCGGCGCAGCGGCAACTTGGCGACGATTTTCCGGATGTCGTTGATGAAGCCCATGTCGAGCATGCGATCGGCTTCGTCGAGCACGAGGAACTCGACCTGATTGAGCTTCAACCCATTGCTTTGCACGAGGTCGAGCAGGCGGCCGGGGGTCGCCACCATGACTTCGACGCCCTGCATCACCGAGCGGACCTGGCGGCCCATCGGCACGCCGCCGATCGCCAGCGCCGAGGTCAGCCGCATATGGCGGCCATAGGCATTGAAACTCTCGAGGATCTGGCTCGACAATTCACGGGTCGGCGACAGCACCAGCACGCGGCAGGCTTTTGGCTGCGGCTTGATGCGGTTCGCCAGGATGCGGTTGAGGATCGGCAGCGCGAAGGCCGCGGTCTTGCCGGTGCCGGTCTGGGCGATGCCGACGACGTCACGGCCGGTCAGTGCGATCGGGATGGTCTGGGCCTGGATCGGGGTGGGTGTGAGGTAGTTTTCTTCCTTGAGGGCGTGCGAAATTGGATCGGCAAGGCCGAAATCCTGAAAGGAGGTCAAAAGAGGGTTCTTTCCATTACAAAAGGCAGGCGCCCGGCGGTTTTTCGGCCAGGAGCGCGAGGGGTGTCTGGGACACCCGCGTGTTTGGGGCGTCGGTTTTGGTCGCTGAAGGGGCAAGCCAGAAACCGTCGGACGGGATCAGAACACGCGGCTCGCAAGGACCT
>JBJMTR010000291.1:0-3444 GCA_045811565.1 Bradyrhizobium sp. | reverse complement strand
GCCGGCATCCGCAGCTGTTCGTCCAGATCAACACGGGCGAGGAACCGCAGAAGGCGGGCATCGCGCCCGCCGACGCCGACGCCTTCATTGGCGCCTGCCGCAAGGATTACGGGCTCGAGATTTCGGGCCTGATGTGTATCCCTCCGGTCGAGGACGCACCCGGGCCGCATTTCGCGCTGACGGCCAAGATCGCCGCCCGCAATGGTCTTGCGAACCTGTCGATGGGCATGAGCGCCGATTTCGCCACCGCGATCCAGTTCGGCGCCACCCATGTGCGGGTGGGCTCGGCGATCTTCGGGGCGCGGTGACAGGGGTGGCAAGACGCGTTCTCACCCGATGATGATCCTGGTCTGCGGGCCCATTCGCCGCAACAGGCGTAGCATCGCGGATTTCGTCATCGAAACGCATCCCGCCGTCGGCGAGAAATTGCCGCGCGCCAGGTGCAAGAACACCGCGCTGCCGCGGCCGGCGACACGCGGCGCGCTGTTGTGGTCGATCTCGATGATGAAGTCGTAGAGATGGTCGTCGCGCGTCAGCCGGTCGCCGCGCTGGCTGCGCTCGAGCCGCACCGGCTGGTTGTAATGGCGGTCGTGCGGGTCCTCGCACCAGGCATCCTCGGGGCGAATCGGGCGTGCCGGCAGAAGCGTCCGCGGCCGTGGATAACGGTCGGCCCTCCACCACAATTTGAGCGGTCGGAAGGTACCTTTGGGAGTCCCGCCATCGCCTTCGCGCTTGTTGGCGAGGATGCCGCCGCGGCCAAGCGCCACCGGCACGGCCCAGCCGCCGGCCGTCAGCCAGCCGCGGCGCGGGTCGCCGGCGGCCGAATGAACCCGGACGGCCGAGAGCGGCCGATCACGCGCGTTTGTCTGATAAGTGATTGAAAAGTTAGCGCTTCCCATAAGAATCGTTCAAATCCAAGGTTGCCTCCACGGCCCGAATTGTTCTATTTGCCGGAATTAAAGGACATTCATCCAAACGCCTGCCCATTTTGGGATAGACTGTGTTCGGCTTGTGAATCGTCAACAACCGACTACCTGAATACGAATCTCACTATCAAGTCTCGGCCAAAGCGCTTCCGCTTGTGTCCGCCGCCTGCTCCAAGAGGATCGTACCTATGGCCAATGCCCGCAAGATTCTGATTGTGGATGACGATACCGATCTGCGCGACACGCTGGTCGAGCAGCTGTCGCTGCATGAGGAATTCGAAGCTTCCGCGGTCGATACCGGCGCCAAGGGCGCCAGCGCCGCCAAGGCCAATTCCCCCGATCTCGTGCTGATGGATGTCGGGCTGCCGGATACCGACGGCCGCGAGGTCGTGCGCTCCTTGCGCAAGGGCGGCTTCAAGGCGCCGATCATCATGCTGACCGGCCACGACACCGACTCGGACACCATTCTTGGCCTCGAATCTGGCGCCAATGACTATGTAGCGAAGCCGTTCCGCTTTGCGGTGCTGCTGGCCCGGATCAGGGCTCAGCTGCGCCAGCACGAGGCCAGCGAGGACGCGGTGTTCTCCGTCGGCCCCTATAGCTTTCGCCCCGGCTCCAAGATGCTGACCAGCGCCAACGCCCGGAAGGTGCGACTAACCGAGAAGGAGACCGCGATCCTCCGCTTCCTGTACCGCGCGGGCCAGTTGCCGGTGTCGCGCGAGACGCTGCTGCAGGAGGTCTGGGGCTATAATTCGGGCGTCACCACCCATACGCTGGAGACGCACATCTACCGGCTGCGGCAGAAGATCGAAAAAGACGCAGCCAATCCGGAGATCCTGGTGACGGAAGCCGGTGGCTACAAATTGGTGCCGTGATACGGTCCGGCAATTCGTAGGTTTTGGTAAATTTTATTGCGCAACTCCGTCACCGGCCCGGTATGTCGATCGAAGATGATGTAGCCCTGCTCGAGCGCGTCCCGACCTTGCGCCTGTTGGGGAATGCGGCGTTGCGCATGCTGGCGATCGGCTCCGAACAACGCGATTTCGAACGGGGCAACACGCTCTTCAGCGCCGGCGATGAAGCGGACGCGGGCTACATTGTTCAGCGCGGCGCATTCCGGATCGAGGATGGCGGAGCCGAGATTGTCGCCGGTCCAGCCGCATTGATCGGTGAACTGGCGCTGATCGTCGCGATGCGGCGGCCGTCGACCGCGGTCGCGCTGGAACGATCCTCGGTGATTCGCGTCGCGCGCAGCTTGTTTCAGCGCGTGCTCGAAAGCGATCCCGCCGCGGCGCGCCGGCTGCGCGATGAACTCGCCAACCGCACCAGCCAGCTCGCCAGCGATCTTCTGATGGCCGGCGCGAAGCTGACTGTTTGATTTCCATCCGCTGTCATTCCGGGCTCGCTTCGCGCGCCCCGGAATGACGGGGCTTACACCTCCAGCACGACCGTCACCGGCACATGGTCGGATGGCCGTTCCCAGCTACGGGCATCGCGGGTGATCCTGAAATCGCAGACAGTATTCTTCAGCGCGCGCGAGACCCAGATGTGGTCGAGCCGTCGGCCGCGATCGCCCACGGTCCAATCGGCGGCGCGATAGCTCCACCACGTGTAGACTTTTTCCGAGAGCGGAATCCGCTCGCGCGCGACGTCGAACCATTCCCCGTGGGTCTGCGCGGCCAGCAGTTTTTCGCACTCGATCGGCGTGTGCGACACGACTTTCAACAGCTGCTTGTGCGACCACACGTCATTCTCGTGCGGCGCCACGTTGAGATCGCCAACCAGGATATGCCGGTCGTCGCCGCGCGGATGCAACGGCTCGCACGCTTTCATCTCGTCAAGAAATTGCAGCTTGTGGTCGAATTTCGGATTGAGCGCTGGATCTGGGATGTCGCCGCCGGCCGGCACGTAGAAGTTATGCAGCACCAGCGGTTTTGAGAGTTGCGCCTTTTCGCCGAACGCCACCGAGATGTGGCGCGAATCGATCTTGTCGCAGAAGGTGCGGATATCCGTGGTCTCGAACGGCAGCTTCGAGATGATGGCGACGCCGTGATAGCCCTTCTGGCCGTTCAGTGCGATATGCTCATAGCCGAGGCGCCTGAAGCGCTTCAGCGGAAACGCGTCGTCGATGCATTTCGTCTCCTGCAGGCACAGCACGTCCGGCCGGGCGGACTTAATGAACTTGGCGACGAGATCGATGCGCAGGCGCACCGAGTTGATATTCCACGTTGTCAGGGAGAAACGCATGAAGACTTGGCAATAAGACCTGGCAATAAAGACCGCGCCTGATGACGCACGTCTTTAGCTCGCGATCAAGAAAATTTAGCCCGGCGGCGTCGGATAATTGGTAAAATCGATCTTGAACAGGCTGGGATCGACTTTCTTGGACGTATCCAGATTGTAGATCGCGACCGTGGTGTCATAGCCCTGCGGATCGGTTACCGTCCATTGCTTGAGCTGGCCGTCCTTGGCGCCGACCATCAACATCAGGCGGCTGGTGCCGATCAGCGCCTGCTTC
>JBJMTR010000290.1:0-2572 GCA_045811565.1 Bradyrhizobium sp. | reverse complement strand
GAGACCATCGGCAGTGTCGTCACCAACCTCGTGCTGGCCATCCGCGGCGCCAGCGCCGTGACGCTGATCTCAGCCATCCTGGTGCTCGGCGGGGCGCTTGCCGCCGGCCATCGTCACCGCGTCTACGACGCGGTGATCCTCAAGACGCTCGGCGCCACGCGTGCACGGTTGCTCGGGGGCTATGCGCTGGAATATCTGATGATCGGGTGTGCCACCGCTTTGTTTGGCGTTTTTGCAGGCTCGATCGCGGCTTGGCTGATCGTGACGCGGCTGATGACGCTGAGCTTCATCTGGCAGGCCGGCAGCGCCGCGGGCGTGGTGGTGGCGGCGCTGATCGTCACCGTGGGGCTGGGGTTGGCGGGCACGTTGCTCGCACTGAACCAGAAACCTGCCACGGTGTTACGGAATTTGTGACAATTTGAAGCGGGCAGATAAGGCCAGAATGCTGGATTTACCCGAAAATCGCTGTTTAGAGCGACATTCAGCCGCGCGTGGAAGCTTGCAGCGAATGTGTTAGTTTCCCACATACAGCTCGGATCGGATGGGCGATTTGATGACATAGATGTAATGTCTGCAAATTGGGCTATCTGAGATAGATTTCTTTAGAACCGGTGCCGCAAATCCCTTGCGCTCCGCCGGACCAACCAACGGGAATTCGACCATGTCGGACCTAGACCGTAACTATGCTTCTCCCTTCGGCCGGGCCGCCGGGCGCATTGACGCTGCGACGGTCGACGCCGGCCTGCGCGCCTACATGCTGCGCATCTACAATTACATGAGCATCGGCCTGGCCATTACCGGCCTCGCCGCGCTCGGCGTCTATATGGCGGCGGTGACATCGGATCCGTCGGGCGCGGCTGCCAAGTTCGGCAGCGCCTTCCTGACGCCGTTCGGCTACGCGATGTTCGTCAGCCCCCTGAAGTGGCTGTTCATCCTCGCGCCGCTCGTGATGGTGTTCGTGATTTCGGCGGGCATCAACCGCCTCGCACCCGCGACCGCCCAACTACTGTTCTGGGTATTCTCGGCGCTGATGGGCCTTTCGCTGTCGTCGATCTTCCTGGTCTATACGCACACCTCGATCGTACGGGTGTTCTTCATCACCGCGGCGACCTTCGGTGCGCTGAGCTTCTACGGCTACACCACCAAGCGTGACATGACGGGGATGGGATCGTTCCTGTTCATGGGCCTGATCGGCATCATCATCGCGAGCCTGGTCAACCTCTTCCTGGCCAGCTCTGCGTTGCAGTTCATCGTCTCCGTGGTCGGCGTGCTGGTATTCGCGGGCCTTACCGCCTGGGATACCCAGCGGCTGAAGAACGACTACATCTACGGCTACGCCTCACAGGGTGGCGTGGTGGCCGAGCGTGCGGCGATCACCGGCGCACTCTCGCTCTATTTGAACTTCATCAACCTGTTCACGTTGCTCCTGCAGCTGCTCGGCCAGCGCGACTAGGCACCAAAGCCTGAGAGCGAACAAATTGAAGCCCCGGCCTCGCGGCCGGGGTTTTTGTTTGTCCACTGACGAGATGCCGCCGGCTCCCGGGCTCGTCCCGGCCAATGACGGAAACAGCGTTGATCCAAATTCGTCCGCTGGTATCTTTCGCGCCATGTCCTCGCTCGAAATCCGGCCCGCCACCGAGGCCGATCTCCCCTTCGTCACCGAAATCTACGAGCACGCGGTGCGCTACGGCACCGCGACGTTCGAGCTGATCCCGCCCGACCTCGCGGAGATGACCCGGCGCTATAAGTCGCTGATGGACGACGGCTATCCCTATCTGGTCGGCGTTCTCGATGACGGCGTGATCGGATATGCCTATGCCGGCCCTTACCGGCCGCGGCCGGCCTACCGCTTCACGGTGGAAAACTCGGTCTATCTGCAGCCGGCGATCCATCGTCGCGGCATCGGACTGCAGTTGATGCAGAGACTGATCGCCGAATGCGAGATGCGTGGCTACCGGCAAATGATCGCGGTGATCGGTGACTCCGCCAATGCCGGCTCGATCGGGGTTCACACCAGGACCGGATTCCAGATGATCGGGACGCACCCGAACGTCGGCTTCAAATTCGGCCGCTGGCTCGACACCGTGATGATGCAGCGCGCGCTCGGCGAAGGCGCTGCGACGATACCGGATGATCTGGCGTAGCATCAGCCGTCTGACATCATTCCGGGCCGCGCGTACGCGCGAGCTTTGATGTGCATTGCACATCAGAGAATCCATTACACGATCGTGAGTATGAATTCCGGGCCTGCGCCGTTCCGGCGCATCCCGAAATGACGAGGCTAAACCAGCGCCAACTTGCGGTCGATCACGAGCAGCACCCGCTCGAGTTCATGGCCGCGGCGCAGGATCAGGCCGGTCGCCGAGATCACGCTGTACATGCCCTGCTTGCGGGCGAGCCGCGGATCTTTCTCGATCCGGTAGATCGGGACTTCGGAGGCGCGACGGAAAACGGAGAACACCGCGCGTTCCCTCAGGAAATCGATGGCGTAGTCGCGCCATTCGCCATCGGCGACCATGCGGCCATACAGATTGAGGATGCGGTTGAGTTCGAGACGGTTGAATGTGACACG
>JBJMTR010000289.1:0-12995 GCA_045811565.1 Bradyrhizobium sp. | reverse complement strand
TCTGGCCATCGCCGCCTTCGGAGAGACCGGTGCTGCCGTCAGGCAGTTTTGCCGCGAAGATCTTGTTCATGCCGCCGTCGAGGTGTCGGCGAGGGAAGCTTTCAGCGGCGGCTTGGCCGCGGCTTGTTTGGTTTCCGCGGGCCTGGTCTCGGGTTTCGGCGCAACGCGGACGACCGATTGTTGTGGCTTGGCTTCAGCCACTTTTGGCTTCGCCGGGGCCGGAACCGGGGCGCCGGCCGGCGTCGCGTCGGCCGTGCCGCCGAGGCCGACTTTGCGCGCGAGGCTGGAGAAGAAGCCTTCCGATTGCGTATTCGGGGCGGCGGAGGCGACGCGGGTCGCAGGCGCGGACGACGTTGTTGAAACCGCCACAACCGGCTCTGCCGGCTGCGCCGACAGGTTTGGCTTCGGTGGATTCACGGTAGAGGGAATAGTGCCGGGAGCCCGGGATAAAGCCAACGTCTGCAGGCTCTGGCCATCGCCGCCTTCGGAGAGACCGGTGCTGCCGTCAGGCAGTTTTGCCGCGAAGATCTTGTTCATGCCGCCGTCGATGCCGGTATTGGTCCGCGCCACCGGCGTTCCCTTTGAAATCAGCTTGGCGGTCTCGCCGGCGTCTTGCTGCTGCCTTTCGCGCACGGCGTTGGCGATCTCATCCGGAATCACATAGGCCGGGCATTTGGCGGATGCGTCAAACACCGGATCCTTGATGGCGTTCGGCGGCTTGGCGGCATCGAACACGTATTTCTTCTCGCAGAAATCGACCTTCGGTTCCTGCTTCGTCACCTCGAAATGATCATAGCCTTCCTTGATCATTTTCCAGAACGGCATGTTGGGGTTGTTGCGATGCTTCGCCATGTTGATCGGCGTCATCTTGAACGGATAGGCCTGCAGCTGGAAGCCGCGCTGGCCGCCGAAGAACGACTCGCGCCCGAGCGAGTAGATTTCCGCGATCTGCTCGTCGGTCATCGCGTAGCAGCCGCGCGATGAACAATCGCCATGCACCATCAGCTGCGACCCCGTGCGTCCCAGCGCCTTGTCGAAGGCGTTCGGGTAGCCGGTGTTGAAGGAAAGATAATAGGCCGACTGCGGGTTCATCTGCGCCGGCGTGATCGAATAAAAACCCTCGGGTGCCTGGCGATCGCCTTCGCGCACTTTCGGACCGAGATCGCCCGACCAGCGGCAGATGGGGTAGGTTTTCAACAGCGCGAAGCGGCCGGAACGGTCCTGCTTCCAGACCTCGAGCTCGGCTTCCTGCTTGAACAGGCGGACCAGGATCGGCGACTGCAGATCCATGTCCTTTTCGGTCATTGCGGCGATTAGCTTGGGCGGGACCGGCTGGTTGGCCTTGGCGTTGGCGGCGAGGGAGACCTCGTCGCTATTACAGCCGCTCAACAGCACGCCGGCCGCCAGTGCAGCCGAGGTGATGAGCGCGCGAACCAGCGAGCGATGAATCAAGTCTGAGCTCCACACCCTCCGGGCATTTTCCGCAACCCCAACCTAGCGGTGATGCCCTGAAGCCATTGTCTAAAATAGTATCCGTTGGCCCCCCGGCTCGCAACCTGCGCCGGGCGTCCCGATTGGTTGTACGACCGGATGGTCAACAGACCTTAAAGACGGCGCGCAGGGCCTAATTGCGGCCAAAATAGCTGATTCGGAAGAATTTCGGGCGATTTCGGGCCGCAGTGCCTCGAGCATGATCCGGACCGGAGGACCGCCTCAGCGCAAAGCGGGCACCGAAAAGATCATGCTCAAACAAAAAGATAGAGCCGGGTGACGATTCGAAGAAAACCCATCCGGCTCCAGGGCTTCAACCGAGTTTCCGGCCGATATCGAGGAATTTCTGGCGCCGCTGCTTGCGGATCGCGTCGGCGTCGAAATTGCGCAGGTCGTTGAATGCCTGGGCAATGGCGTCGCCGGTGGTCGCAATCATCGCGGCCGGGTCCCGGTGCGCGCCGCCGGCGGGCTCCTTGAGGATCTGATCGATCACGCCGAACCGCAGCATATCCTGGGCCGTGATCTTCATGCTGTTGGCAGCCTCCTGGGCCTTGGTGCCGTCGCGCCACAGGATCGAGGACGCCGCCTCCGGCGAAATCACGCTGTAGATGGCATGCTCGAACATCAGCACGCGATTCGCGGTGGTGATGGCGATCGCGCCGCCCGACATGCCCTCGCCGGTGACGATCGCGACATTGGGCACGCCCAGTGACAGGCAGGCGTCGGTCGAGCGCGCGATGGCTTCGGCCTGACCGCGCTCCTCTGCGCCAATGCCGGGATAGGCGCCGGCCGAATCGACGATCGACAGCACGGGGATGCCGAATCGGTCGGCCATCTCCATCAGCCGAACAGCCTTTCGATAGCCCTCGGGCCGCGCCATGCCGAAATTATGCTTGATCCGGCCCTCGGTAGAGGCGCCCTTTTCCTGGCCGATCACGCAAATGCTCTCGCCCCGAAAGCGGCCGAAGCCGCCCATCAGCGCTTCGTCTTCCGCGAATTTGCGGTCGCCCGCCAGCGGCGTGAATTCCGGTATCAGCGCGGTGACGAAATCGGTGAAATGCGGCCGCTGTGGGTGCCGCGCCACCAGCGTCTTCTGCCACGGCGTCAAATTGTCGTAGAGGTCGACCAGCGCCTGCGCCGCCTTTTCCTCGATCCGCGCGATCTCGTCGCCGATGTCGCTGCCGCCGGCCGCCAGCGTGCGCAATTCGTCGATTTTGGATTCCAGTTCGGCAACGGGTTTTTCGAAGTCGAGATAGCTGCGCATCTGATCCGGCATCAAAACAACATGGGGAGCAACGTGCGGGGGGACGAAGCGGTTTCGGTTCGGGCAGAGAAGCTTTGTGTCTTCAACGGTTTAACGTGCATCCCGAGAGAACGGGCGCGAACGCCTTACGAGCGGGAGACGGCTCTTTCAGCGGAGAAGCCGCCGAAGTCAAGGCGGAGCTTACTTCTCCGCCAGCGGGTGCAGGTCGCGGACCAGGCTTTTGAGGCGCTCCTCGACCACATGGGTATAGATCTGCGTGGTTGAGATATCGGTGTGGCCGAGCAGCGTCTGCACGATGCGCAAATCGGCGCCGTTGTGCAGGAGATGGCTGGCAAAGGCGTGGCGCAGCACATGCGGCGAGACCAGCCGCGCTGCCAGCCCGGAAGCAGCCGCCAGATCCTTCAAGTCGCGGGCAAAGTGCTGCCGGGTCAGGTGGCCGCTTTCGCCAAAGGAGGGAAACAGCCATTTCGACGGCGCGGCGCTTTTTTTGTTCTCGGGCTTCAGCGCCTCCATCGCGGCGAGGTACTCGGCCATCGCCTGCCGCGAGGCTTCGTTGAGCGGCACCAGCCGTTCCTTGTCGCCCTTGCCGCGCACCACGATCATCCGGGCATCGCGGCGCGAAGCCGAAAGCGGCAGCGCTACCAGTTCGGAGACGCGCAGACCGGTGGCATACAGCACTTCCAGCAGGCAATACAGTCGCATCGCGCGAAGCCGGTGCTGCGGCGAGGCGTCCTGGACCTGCGTGAGTTCCTTGGCGCGCGTCAGCATACGGTCGACGTCTTTGATCGACAGCACCTTCGGCAGGCCGCGGCCGCGTTTCGGGCCCGACAGAATCGCCGCGGGATCGTCGCTGCGGATTCGCTCGTTGAGGAGGAAGCGGAACAGATGCCGCATCGCCGACAGCCGCCGCGCCACGCTGGAGGATTTGAAGCCGCGCGCGTCGAGGTCTCCGAGGTAGTCCCGCAGCGTCTGGGTTTCGGCGCCGGCAAAGCTTTGGCCTGCGCGGCTGAGAAACTCAGAGAAATCGGTGAGGTCGCGGCGGTAAGCGTCGAGCGTGTTGGAGCCCGCACCCTGTTCCGCCGCGAGCATGTCGAGGAACAGGCCGATCAGTTTGGCATCTGAGATCTTGGTGGGCATACCAAGATCATAGCGCCTATTTCTTGAGGAACTTATCTGGCGGAATGGTGACGGTCATTTCCCGCGGCTTCGGGTTAACGAAGTTGGCCAGCGCGAAGATGATGCCGTAACCGATCCCGGCAATCACGGCGACGACCGTCAGGAAGCGGAACAGGCTGGGCATCTAAGCGGCTCAGGCGGCAAAATAAGCATTGAAATCATCCAACATGTTCCCCCCGCCGTTGCAAGAGTCACAAGCGCGGTGGATTTGGCATTCGCTCCAGGGTTCCTGGGCGAACCCGAAATCGAAAAGCGCACGAGCCGAGGGGCGAATGTTAGAATCGGGACACTAGCAACGGCATGAATGGGGGTAGTATAGGTGGCGCGGACCGCGGAAATCCGCTGGCAAACAGGTATTTGATGCCCGATACAGCCTCCCAGGCGCCCACAAGCCCACCTCAGGACGCCGAAATCACGGCGGCGCTGGGGGCGCGTTCAGTCGTGCTGGTGGGCATGATGGGCGCGGGCAAGTCCACCATCGGACGCCGGCTGGCCGCGCGGCTGCGGCTGCCGTTCACCGATGCCGACACCGAGATCGAGGCCGCGGCTGGCATGTCGATCCCCGATATTTTTGAAACACATGGCGAACCGCATTTCCGCGATGGCGAGGCGCGGGTGATCGCGCGGTTGCTCGACAACGGGCCGGCGGTGCTGGCGACCGGCGGCGGCGCCTTCATGCGGGAAGACACCCGCAACCGCATCCGCGCCAAGGCGATCTCGATCTGGCTGAAAGCGGACGCCGATATCATCATGCGCCGGGTGAGGCGCCGCGCCGACCGTCCGCTGCTGCACACCCCGGATCCGGTCGGCACGGTCAACCGCCTGCTCGAGCAGCGCGAGCCGGTCTACCAGAGCGCCGACCTGACGATCGCCTCGCGCGACGTGCCGCACGACAAAATTGTCGATGAATGCATCGAAGCCTTGCGTATCAGACTGTGCGGCGACCAGGCAGCCCCGCAACCAACCGACCGGATCAGCGTCACGTGATGACCGCGCCACTGAAACATTCCGCTTCCATTACCGTCGACGTTGCGCTCGGCGACCGCACCTATGACATCGTCATCGGCCGCGACGTGCTGCCATCGCTGGGCTCCCGCATCGCCGCGCTGCGCCCAGGCGCGCGCGCGGCTGTTGTCACCGACCGCAGCGTTGCAAAGCACTGGCTGGCGAAAACCGAAAGCTCGCTGGCCTCCGCCGGCATCGCGACCTCGCGCATCGTGGTCGAGGAAGGAGAGGGATCAAAGAGCTATGCCGGCCTTGAGAAGGTCAGCGAGGCGCTGATCGCCGCGAGGATCGAGCGCAACGATCTGGTGATCGCGCTGGGCGGCGGCGTGGTCGGCGATCTCGCCGGCTTTGCCGCGGCGATCCTGCGCCGCGGTGTTGATTTCGTGCAGGTGCCGACCTCGCTATTGGCGCAGGTGGATTCCTCCGTCGGCGGCAAGACCGGCATCAACTCGCCGCAGGGCAAGAATCTGCTCGGCGCGTTTCATCAGCCGGTTCTGGTGATCGCCGACACTTCCGTGCTGGACACGCTATCGCCGCGCCAGTTCCGCGCCGGGTACGCTGAAGTCGCCAAATATGGCGTGCTCGGCGACGAGACCTTCTTCGCCTGGCTGGAAGCCAATCACGCCGACATCTTTGCCGGAGGTGCCGCCCGCGAGCACGCGATCGCAACCTCCTGCCGCGCCAAGGCCGCGATGGTGTCGCGCGACGAGCGCGAGACCGGCGAGCGCGCGCTGCTCAATCTCGGCCACACGTTTGGCCACGCACTGGAGGCGGCGACCGGATTTTCCGATCGGCTGTTCCATGGCGAGGGCGTTGCGGTAGGCATGGTGCTGGCGGCGGAGTTTTCCGCACAGCTCGGCATGATCCCGGAATCAGACGCTGCGCGCGTCGCACGTCACCTGGCCGCGGTCGGCCTGCCGACCCGGCTGCGGGATATCGCCGGATTTGCCCAGGAAGGACTGGCGGACGCCGACGCGCTGATGGCGCTGATGGCGCAAGACAAGAAGGTCAAGCGCGGAAAGCTGACCTTCATCCTGTTGGCAGCCATTGGCCGCGCAGTCATCGCGCCTGATGTCCAGCCCGCCGATGTTCGCGCCTTCCTTCAAGAGAAGCTGTCGGAATGAGAGCGCGATCGTCGGGGCGCATCAAGGGGAAAGCGTCGCGCAAGGGCTGGGCAGTCGCGAGGCAAAGATGAACTCGGTCGCTGTCAATCTGCTACTCGCCGTTTTTCTGCTCGCGGCCAACGCATTCTACGTCGCGGCCGAGTTTGCACTTGTGAAGAGCCGGGGCTTTCGCGTCAAAGCCATGGCCGAGCAGAACCGTTTCGGCGCGCGGTTGCTGCAAAGCATGATGGGCAATATTGAAGCCTATCTCGCGTGTTGCCAACTCGGCATTACAATGGCCTCGCTCGGCCTCGGCTGGGTAGGTGAACCGACCGTTTCGTCGTTGCTCGAACCGGTTCTCGGCCCGCTCGGATTGTCGAAGTCCGCCCTGCATTTCACGTCGTTTCTGGCCGGTTTCCTGGTGTTCTCCTCGCTGCACATCGTTATCGGTGAGCAGGTGCCAAAGACGTTTGCGATCAGGCAGCCGGTTCCGGTCTCGCAATGGATCGCGTATCCGCTCTATCTGTCCTATCTGGTTTTCTATCCGCTGAACTGGTTGCTCAACAGCGCGTCGCGCGCGATTTTGCGTCTGCTCGGCGTGCAAGAATCCTCACAGCATGAAATCCTCACCGACTCCGAGATCGAAGGGCTCGTGGAAGAATCGGCCGTGCACGGCATAATCGAAAGCGGCGAGGCCGAATATATCCATAATGTCTTCCGCTTTGGCGACCTGGCCGTGTCCGATGTCATGGTCCATCGCACCGCGATGGTGATGATCAATGCCGACCTGCCACCGGAAGAACTCGTGCGCGAGGTGTTGGCTACCGAATACACCCGCATTCCGTTGTGGCGCGACAAGCCGGAAAACATCATCGGCGTGCTGCACGCCAAGGATCTGCTGCGCGCGATCCGCGCTGCCGATGGCGATACCTCGCGCATCGACGTTTCGACCATCGCGCTGCCACCATGGTTCGTACCGGAGATGCGGCCGTTATCCGAACAATTGAAGGCGTTCCGCCGCCGCAAGACGCATTTTGCGCTGGTCGTCGACGAATATGGCGAAGTCGAGGGCATGGTGACGCTGGAAGACATATTGGAAGAGATCGTCGGCGATATATCCGACGAGCACGACGTGGTGGTGGCGGGCGTCCGCACCCAGCCCGACGGCTCGGTCGTGGTCGACGGCTCGGTGCCGATCCGCGATCTCAACCGCGCGATGGACTGGCATCTGCCCGACGAGGAAGCGACGACCGTCGCCGGGCTCGTGATCCATGAGGCGCGTTCGATCCCCGAACGCGGCCAGAGCTTCACCTTCCACGGCTTCCGTTTCCGCGTGCTGCGCCGCGAGCGCAACCGCATCACCGCTCTGCGCATCATCCCGGTTGCGCCGGAGGCCGAGCTCGACGAGAAAAAGCCGAAGCGCGCGGGGACGGCGTTCTGAAGCCTCGATACTTTCGCTACTCGATGTCGATCGTGACTCCGCTGAGCTTCCAAGTCCCATCGGCGGGAATGAATCCGAGCTGATACTTCACCTGCTTGGGCGTGGTCTCGAAATGGCCCTTCAGTCTCAGCACGCCCTTTTCGTCGATCTTCGGCTCCTCATCGGCAATGATCGGTTTTGCCACCACCGCGTCGAACACGGCGTGTTTGTCGACCATGTCCTTGAAGACGGCCTGCAGCTTGTCCGGCGGAAACTGTTCGCGGAACGGCTTTGATATTTTTGCGTGCAATACCGTGAAATTGTCCGATGCAACGGCGTCGCTGAGCGTTACCAAAATACTCTTGACCAGCACCTCCTGCACGAACGGGCCCGGCACGCCCTGTGCCGAGGCACTGCCGGGCGCACCCAACGCGAGCACTGCAACGATCGCCGCGGCCAGCCGGAATCGTGCCCAATGAACCATCGGACTGCTCCCCTCCACCGGTGGCGACGTCGGGTAAGCCGGCCGGTTCTAAGGGAACCGGAGCCACCGCTCGGCGGTCCTCAAAAATTAAATGAAAACGACCGCGGCGTCTGCCGAGATCTTGATCGATCCGCGTGCAGCTCGGGTTCTCAGCCTTGTTCTTCCTTTGGCGCCCGTGCGTGGATCGCCAGCGCATGCACCGAGCCGGCGAGTTCCTTGGCCAGCGCCGCATTAATCATGCGATGGCGTTCGATCCGGCTCTTCCCTTCAAAGGCCGACGATACAATATACACCCTGAAGTGCGTCTCGCCGCCGGGCCGGTGGCCGGCGTGGCCCTCATGCAGATGTGATTCGTCCGCGACGTCGAGGCTTTCCGGCAAGAAAGTTTCACGCAACTTGTTTATGATAACGTCTTTGGTGCTCATGGCGGCGGCAATACGTCCGTAACTGTTTTTCGTCAATGAGCATCGCGAAACGAGGTATTCGCAATGTCAAGACTTGAAGCATCTGGCATTGCGTAGTCAAAGTTGGCCATGCCGATCGATTCATCAAAGTTCTTCGATTCCATTCGCATCAAGCCCAACAAGCTGAGCGCGAAGCAGCAGGCGCGTGCGCAGGAAGAATCCGCCATGTGCGAATGGCCGGATTGCAAGAACAAGGGGCCGCACCGCGCCCCCAAGGGCCGCGAGAACTCCCGGGAGTACTGGCACTTCTGTCTCAACCATGTGCGCGAATACAACCAGTCCTACAACTTCTTTCAGGGCATGAATGCCGACGCCGTCGCGCGCTATCAAAAGGATGCGCTGACCGGGCATCGTCCGACCTGGAAGATGGGTGCCAACACCGCGGGCAAGAAGGGCAAGGGCGGCGCTGAAGCCGATCTGGAGGGCGCCTCGGATCCGTTCAGCATGTTCAGCGAACTCAATGGCCGGGGCCGCTGGCGGCCGGGTCCGGGAGCCCAAGCCAAGCCTGAGGCCCGAAAGGTGATGAACGCCGAGCGCAAGGCGCTGCAGGTGATGGGGTTAGGTGCGGAAGCAACGCTCGAAGACGTCAAGGCGAAGTACAAGGCGCTGGTCAAGCAGCACCATCCCGACGCCAATGGCGGTGACCGCTCCACCGAGGACCGCCTGATCGAGATCATCAAGGCGTATAATTATCTCAAGACCGTGGTGCGCGAGGCTTAGCTCGCACTGTCGCCGCTGCGGACGCGAGGGCCCATGGCCACCAGCGTCGATTGTCTACGGAGCGTCACCCCTTTTGCCGCCTATGGCGGCCCCGCTGTATGCATTCCTGCGGTCATAGGGATGACGGCGGACAGATCAGCGCGATGTTTTTTTCACCGACTCGATCGCGCCGCCGCCCTGACGGCGGCGGAGGGTCCAGACCGCAAGCGCGACGATCAGTGCGCCGCTAATGACCGCGATGATCCAGAGATGCTTGGCGACATGGTGGTGATGCGGTAGGCCGGCATATTCGTGCAAGGCATATACCGCCAGCGCGCCCGGCAGCACATGCGCCGGCGCCCAGACCAGGACGGCAGGAACGTTGACGGCGTAAAACCGCAGCGGCGGCATACCCAGCGCGCCCGCGATGATCGGCACGAAGGCGCGGATCGGCGGAACGAAGCGCGCAAGGAATACCGCCAGCGCTCCCCAGCGATGGAAGAACGCTTCGCTTTGTGCCAGCACACCCGGATATCTGTTTATCGGCCAGGTGCTGAGGATCTCGCGCTGGCGGCGATGGCCGAGGAAGTAAGCTGTGCCGTCGCCGAGCAACGCGCCCGCTGCGGCGGCCGCGAGCACCGCCCCGAGCTTCAATTCGCCCCCAGGCACCAGCGCGCTCAAGGCAAGGATGATGGTCGAACCCGGCACCAGCGCACCCACCACCGGGACAGCTTCTAGCAGGGCGGCGAGGAATATCGTCAGATAGGCGAGCCACGCATGCGCCGAGACGAAGTTAATCAGGGGATCGAGGAATGAGATCACAAAATTCCCGTGGCGGCGATCTGGCTGCTGACATGCAGACCTAACAACTCGTCGCAGGGGCGGAAAGTGCCATGGCCCGCGGCAGGCGGCCCAATGGGCTGCCGCGGCAAAAGTACGGCGCGATTCGCAGGGCAGCCTTCCAAAAACCGCGTCCAGCACCTATCTTGATGAAACAACAACGGAACTTTGATTGGTGCGCGGGCTTCTGCCCGTCGTTGCTCTCTGCTAGGCTTGCACCAGCAACCCAATCCGCAGCCATACGACAAATCTGGTTTCGGGAATCCCGGGACCTCGGAGGATGAATGACGACCGCCGCCATGACCAAAGTTGAGGAGCCCGTCGGTCTGCCCGACATGAAGGTGTCGGTCCGGCAGGTGTTCGGCATCGACAGCGACCTCGAAGTGCCGGCTTACGCCGAGGTCGATCCGCATGTGCCGGAGGTCGATTCGGATTATCGCTTCGATCGCGCCACCACGCTTGCGATCCTCGCCGGCTTTGCCAAAAACCGCCGCGTGATGGTCACCGGCTATCACGGCACCGGCAAATCGACGCATATCGAGCAGGTCGCGGCGAGACTCAATTGGCCCTGCGTGCGCGTCAACCTCGACAGCCACATCAGCCGTATCGACCTTGTGGGCAAGGATTCCATCGTCATCAAGGACGGCAAGCAGGTCACGGAATTCCGCGATGGCATCCTGCCCTGGGCGTTGCAGCATAATATCGCTCTGGTGTTCGACGAATACGACGCCGGCCGTCCGGACGTGATGTTCGTGATCCAGCGCGTGCTGGAAGTTTCCGGCCGCCTGACGCTGCTCGACCAAAACAAGGTGATCAAGCCGCATCCGGCATTCCGGCTGTTCTCGACCGCCAATACGGTCGGCCTCGGCGATACGTCGGGCCTTTATCACGGCACCCAGCAGATCAATCAGGGCCAGATGGACCGCTGGTCGATCGTCACCACGCTCAACTATCTGGCGCATGACGAGGAAGTCGAGATCGTGCTGGCCAAGGCGCATCACTATCGCACCGGCGAGGGACGCGACATCGTCAACAAGATGGTGCGGCTTGCGGATCTTACGCGCAACGCGTTTGCCAATGGCGACCTGTCGACGGTGATGAGCCCGCGCACCGTGATCACCTGGGCCGAGAACGCGGAAATCTTCGGCGACATCGGCTTCTCGTTCCGCGTCACCTTCCTCAACAAATGCGACGAACTCGAGCGGCCGCTGGTGGCGGAATTCTATCAGCGCTGCTTCAATCAGGAATTGGCGGAGAGTTCGGTGAACGTGGCGTTGAGCTGATGCGATGAGCACGAAGACCCTCGATCGAAAAACCGCAAAGGTTGGCCGCGCCTACGAGGCCGATCTGTACGGCTGGGTCGAGGACCAGGTTGCGCTGTTGAAGGCCAACGAGGTCGGCTCGATCGATGCTTCTCACATCACCCGGGAGCTTGATGATTTGGGCCGCAGCGAATTCGACAAGCTGGTCAGCGCCATTCGCGTCGTCCTGCAACATCTCTTGAAATGGGATCATCAGCCTGAGCGCAGGTCGCGAAGTTGGGTGATTACGATCGACGAACATCGAGACCGGATCATCTATGAACTGAATGACAATCCGAGTTTAAGGCCACGCATTCAAGAAGCCACACTTAAAGCCTATGTCTCGGCGCGTCGTCAGGCCATCCGGGAGACACGGCTCCAGGCCGCAACGTTTCCCGAAACGTGTCCCTATGATTGGAAAGACATCACCCTGCGTACAATCCCGCAAGATGACAACTTACCCTGGGATAGGGCAGATGGCGACCTATGAGCACTAAAACGTTCGACGCTGATTCCGTCAAACCATCGCGCGCCTACGAGGCCGACTATTTCGGCTGGCTTGAAGACCAGATTGCATTGCTGAGAGCCGGCCGGCTGTCAGATATTGATACGCAGAACGTCGCGGAGGAAATCAAAGACGTTGGCAGCCGAGAGTACGACAAACTCGAGAACGCGCTTACGGCTCTTATATATAACTTGTTGAAGTGGGATCTTTTGGAGGATCGCAGATCGACAAGTGCGGTTTTGTCCATCGATGCGCACCGTGAACAGGTCACACGCCTGCTCGAACGAAGTCCAAGTCTCGCCGCTGACTCGGCTGAAGCTCTGGCTGAAGCATATGTCTATGCCACCTATGATGTAATGCGCGATTCCGATCTGCCGAGATCGGCTTTTTCACCGGAATGTCCTTACGACTGGGAGACTGTCCGCACGCGAGAGATCGCGTTTAACCTGGTCACGTCGCCGTCCGGTACGTCACAGCTATGACAACTCCCTCCAACCAGAAATTCCGCACCGCCTCCAGGGAGGCGCCGACCGAACCGTTCAAGCGCGCGGTGACGTCGTGCCTGCGCGCCATCGCGAAGGCGCCGGAGCTTGAAGTCACCTTCGCCTCCGAACGTCCTGGGCTTGCGCCGGGCAAGGCGCGGCTGCCGGAGCCGGCGCGCAAGATGACGCGGCGGGATGCGGCGATTGTGCGGGGCCACGCGGATTCCATCGCGCTGAAGCTCGCCTGCCATGATCCGAAAGTGCATCGCAAGCTGATGCCGGGCAACCCGCAAGCGCGGGGCGTGTTCGAAGCGGTCGAGCAGGCCCGCGTCGAGGCGCTGGGGTCGCGCCGCATGGCGGGCGTCGCCAAAAACCTCACCGCCATGCTTGACGATCATTTTCATCGCGGCAAATTCGACGAGATCACCGACCGCGCCGACGCGCCGCTGTCGGACGCGCTGGCGATGCTGGTGCGCGAGCGCCTCACCGGTCTGGCGCCCCCCGCCGCTGCGCGCAAATTGGTCGACCTGTGGCGGCCGGTTCTGGAAGACAAGATCGGCGCGCGGCTCGACCGGCTCGACCGGCTTGCCGAGGACCAGGCGAGGTTTGGCGACGCGGTGCATGACCTGCTGTCGGCGCTCGAGCTCGGTGACGACCGCAATGCCGAGGCCGACGACGACGAGAACCAGGACGAGAACCGCGACGGCGAGAACGACCAGTCCGGCGCCAAGGGATCGCCGGATTCCGACGCCGCCCAGGAG